>NZ_JBHWBP010000155.1:0-16631 GCF_042735575.1 Streptomyces sp. NPDC059564
CCGGATGTCCGGGGCGCGGGCCTTCGTGCGTACGGGTACGGGCGCGGGGGCTAGCCGAGCGGGTGCATCCAGCCGTGGGCGTCGGCGGTGCGGCCGGTCTGGAGGTCCAGGAGCGCCTTGCGGAGCTTCATGGTGACCTCGCCGGGCTCGCCGTCGCCCTGGGTCCAGTGGGCGCGCTCGGACTTGACCGAGCCGACCGGGGTGATGACGGCGGCGGTGCCGCAGGCGAACACCTCGGTGAGGGTGCCGTTCTCGTTGTCGCGCTTCCAGTCCTCGGTGGTGATGCGGCCCTCCTCGGCGGTGTAGCCGAGGTCGCGGGCGATGGTGAGGAGCGAGTCGCGGGTGATGCCCGGCAGGAGCGAGCCGGTGAGCTCGGGGGTGACGATGCGGTCGCCGTACACGAAGTACAGGTTCATGCCGCCCATCTCCTCGATCCAGCGGTGCTCGACGGCGTCCAGCCAGACGACCTGGTCGCAGCCGTGCGAGGCGGCCTGGGCCTGGGCGACGAGCGAGGCCGCGTAGTTGCCGCCGGTCTTGGCGGCGCCGGTGCCGCCCTTGACGGCGCGGACGTACTCCTCGGAGAGCCAGACGGAGACGGGCTTGACGCCACCGGGGAAGTACGCGCCGGCGGGCGAGGCGATGACCATGAAGAGGAACTCGTTGGCCGGGCGGACGCCCAGGCCGACCTCGGACGCGAACATGAACGGCCGCAGGTACAGGGAGGCCTCGCCGGAGTCCGGCACCCAGGCGCGGTCCTGCTTGATCAGGGCGTCGCAGGCCTCGATGAAGAGCTCGGCCGGCAGCTCCGGCATCGCCATGCGGCGGGCCGAGGCCTGGAAGCGCTCGGCGTTGGCGCGGGGGCGGAAGGTGGCGACGGTTCCGTCGGGCTGCTTGTAGGCCTTGAGGCCCTCGAAGATGGTCTGCGCGTAGTGCAGGGTCATGTTGGCCGGGTCGATCGACAGCGGCGCGTACGGGACCAGCTCGGCGTCGTGCCAGCCACGGCCCTCGGTCCACTTGATCGTCACCATGTGGTCGGTGAAGTGGCGGCCGAAGCCGGGGCTGGCCAGGATCGCCTCGCGCTCCGCGTTGGACAGCGGGTTCGAGGAGGGCTTGAGCTCGATCGTGGGCGTCGTCATGAGTGCATGTCCTTCACCGTCGTGTATGGCGGACCGCGCTCATGTCGTACCGGACGTCCGAGCTTCCCCGTATTCCGCGGCCTCGCGTTCGATTATCGCGCGCGAGGGGGCTCCGGTGAAACGGGGTGGTTGCGGCCCAGGGGAGATGGTGGCACCCGGGGCCGCACAGGAGAAGCCGCCGGGTCCGGTGGTCGCGACCCTGCGGCTTCCTGGGATGGAGCTGCCGGGTCAGCCGGCTACGCGTGCGGCGAGGGCGTCGCCGATCGCGTCGGTGGAGCGGAAGGTGCCGTCGCGCTCGGCGAGGTCGGCGGTGACCGCGTCCTCGATGCGGACGGCCTCGGCCTCGCGGCCGAGGTGGCGCAGCAGGAGGGCGACCGAGAGGATCGTCGCGGTCGGGTCGGCCTTGCCGGTGCCGGCGATGTCCGGGGCGGAGCCGTGGACGGGCTCGAACATGGACGGGAAGGCGCCGGTCGGGTTGATGTTCCCGGAGGCGGCCAGGCCGATCCCGCCGGTCACGGCGGCGGCCAGGTCGGTGAGGATGTCACCGAAGAGGTTGTCCGTGACGATGACGTCGAAGCGCTCGGGCTGGGTGACGAAGAAGATCGTCGCGGCGTCGACGTGCAGGTAGTCGGTGGTGACCTCGGGGTACTCCTGGCCGACCTTGTCGAAGATGTTCTTCCACATGTGGCCCGCGTACACGAGGACGTTGTTCTTGTGGACCAGCGTCAGCTTCTTGCGGGGGCGGGCGTTGGCCCGCTCGTACGCGTCACGCACGACGCGCTCCACGCCGTACGCGGTGTTGATGCTGACCTCGGTGGCCACCTCGGCGGGCGTACCGGTACGCAGGCTGCCGCCGTTGCCGGTGTACGGGCCCTCGGTGCCCTCGCGGACCACGACGAAGTCGATCTCCGGACGGCCGGCGAGCGGGGTCGCCGTGTTCGGGAAGAGCTTCGAGGGGCGCAGGTTGATGAAGTGGTCGAAGGCGAAGCGGAGCTTCAGCAGCAGACCGCGCTCCAGGACACCGGACGGGACCGAGGGGTCGCCGATCGCGCCGAGCAGGATCGCGTCGTGGTGCTTGAGCGCTTCGAGCTCCGCGTCCGGGAGGGTCTCACCGGTGCGGTGCCAGCGCTGGGCGCCGAGGTCGTACTCCTTGGTCTCCAGCTTCACATCCTGGGGCAGGACCGCGGTAAGGACCTTGAGGCCCTGAGCCACGACTTCCTGGCCGATGCCATCACCGGGGATCACTGCGAGATTGATGCTGGTCGACATGACGGAACCGTACTCCGTGTCCCAGCCCTCAGACATATCGCGTCCACCATGTGGACCAGTGGTCCGTGCGAACGCGATACGCCCGGGGCCTCGGGTGCGCTGGGTGCGCCGGATGTGCCGGGTGTGCCCGTGCGGGTCAGTGGCCGGTCGAGCCGCCGTTGTCGCGGCGGTCCAGGGCGCGCTGGAGGGCGGCCGCGGCGTTCTTGCGGTCGGCGTCGGCCGGGGAGGTGTGGCGGACGCGACGGGTGGCGGCGGAGGTGGAGGTCATGGTGATCGACTCCTTGAGATCACGGCGTGGCGGGGCCACGGATGAGGGGTTCCTTCAAGGCGCCGGAAGAGGCGGGGAGCGGGGCGCCGCAGGGGTTGCCTGCCAGGGGCGCGCGCTCTCGACCGCCATTCGCCGGATCAGCGAGACGTTCGGCTCCTACAAAGCTAGGCCAGGTCCCGCTGTCTGTCTCCGCAATTACTCGGACTTCCTACTATCTGAGACGGACAACCGCCCGGAAGGCCCCTCCCGAGGTTCCGTTTTCAGCCCCTCTCCGCCCTGAGTTCCCTGATCAGAGCCCTGACGGCAAGACTTGCCGCCAATTCCGGTGTGGTGACGTATCCCACCCGTCTCACCGGCCCCTCGGGACCCAGTCCGGCGATCTCGACGGCGTCCGTGGCCTCCCGCAGCGACAGCTCGGGCAGGATCGCCATGCCCAGGCCCCGGCCGACCATGGTCAGCACCATCGCGTCGTCCTCGGCCTTCACGGTGGCCCTGGGGATCCAGTCCTGGGCGCGCCACCAGTCCCGGGTGTAGGAGCCGCAGTTCTCGTCCCAGTCCAGCAGCGGCAGCCCCTTCGGGTCGGGATGCCCGGCCGGATGCACCAGGCAGTACGCCTCCCGGGTGAGCTCCCCGCTCAGCAGCCCGGGCGGCAGCCCCTCGGACGGTACGTCGCCGGGCGCGCCCAGGGTCGCGACGGCGAGGTCCGCCCGCCCGGCGGCCACCTCCCCGGCCGTCCCGGCGCCGAGTTCGCGCACCACCCTGACCTCGGGGCGGATCCCGGGGTGCAGGGCGGCCAGCCGCTCCAGCGCGGGCGGCAGCAGGTGCAGGGCCGCGCTGCGGAAGGCCGCGACGCGCAGCACCCCGCCCAGCGGCTCTGGCCGGCCGCTCCCCCCGCCGTCGGGCCGCCCGGCGGCGCGGGCCTCCGCGCCGAGGACCTCGTAGAGCCGCAGGATGCGCCGGCCGAGGGCCACGGCCCGCTCCCCCGCCGGGGTGGGCGAGGCCCCGGCGCGCCCGCGGGTGAAGAGCACCGCGCCGACCTTGGCCTCGCTGCCGCGCACCGAGTGCGAGACGGCCGACTGGGTGATCCCGAGCCGGACCGCCGCGGCGGAGAAGCCGCCCGTCTCGGCCACGGCGACCAGCACCCGGAGTTCCTGCGGGACGAGCTCGGCCACGGGGCCCCCACCTCGGTGTATGAGCCGCATTCATGGACGCGCGGCTTCCATGAGGCCAACCCCCTGCCCGGGCCGGGGATTCCTTCCTACGGTCGTCGCCATGACCACGCACACCGCTTCCGCCGTCCACCTGACCGCCCGCCCCACCGGCTTCCCCGCCGCCTCCGGCTTCGCGTACGTCTCCTCGCCGGTCCCCGAACCCGGCCCGGGCACCGCTCTGGTGGAGAACCTGCTGCTCTCGGTGGACCCGTACCACCGCGGACTGATGGACGGAGGCGAGGGCGGCTTCGCCCTGCACTCCCCCCTCGAAGGCCGCGCGGTGGGCCGGGTGACCGCGTCCCGCGACCCGGGGCTGGCCGAGGGTGACCTGGTCTTCCACCGCGCGGGCTGGCGCACCCACGCCCTGGTCACCCTGGGGGTGGACGGCACCCGTAAGCTCCGCGGCCACGCCGGCGTCCCCCTGGAGGCGTACCTGTCCGTCCTGGGCGGGACCGGCCTGACCGCGTACGCCGCCCTCACCCGGACGGCGGCCCTGCGGGAGGGCGAGGACCTCTTCGTCTCGGCCGCCGCGGGCGGGGTCGGCACGGCCACCGGGCACATCGCCCGGCTGCTCGGCGCCCGCCGGATCATCGGCAGCGCGGGATCGGCGGCGAAGGTGGCCCACCTCACCGGCGCCCTGGGCTTCGACGCCGCCTTCGACTACCACGACGGGCCGGTCGGCGAGCAGCTGGCCGAGGCCGCCCCGGACGGCATCGACGTCTACGTGGACAACGTGGGCGGGGACCACCTGGAGGGCGCGATCGACGTGCTGCGCGAGTACGGGCGGATCGCCTGGGTCGGCGGCATCTCGATGTACAACGGCGACCGCTCCCCCGCCGCGCCCCGCAACCTCTTCGAGGTCGTACACAAGTCGTTGCGCCTGGAAGGCGTATTGGTTCGAAATCACACCAATCTGCAGGACGAGCTGGAGGACTTCCTGGTCCCCCACCTGCAGAGCGGCCGATTGGGCACCGACACCACCGTTTTCCAGGGATTCGACCGCACCGTGGACGCCTTCCTGGGCGTGCTCCGCGGGGACAATCTGGGCAAGATGCTGGTCCGTCTCAAGGACTGATTCCAGCCAACCGGATGTTCACCGAGTTCTTACCGCACGGATGTAGACCTTTGCGGCGGCTGCCGCCACTCTTGCCGTCAATGTGCCAGCGGGGCACTTGAGTTGGAGGCGAGCAGCCAGTGACACCCATCAGCCGCAGAGGTTTCGTGGGCATCGGCGCCGGGCTCGTGGCAGGGGCGACCCTGCCCGCGATCACGCCGACGTCGGCGGCCGCCGCCGCCTCGACCGGCACGATCACCGACGTGAAGCACGTGGTGATCCTGATGCAGGAGAACCGCAGCTTCGACCACTACTTCGGCCGGCTCAAGGGCGTCCGCGGCTTCGCCGACCGCGCCGCGGGCAACATCCCGGGCGGCTGGGGCACGTTCAACCAGCCCAACTGGGGCGGCCGCCAGTACCCGTGGAAGCTCTCCGCCACCCCGCCGGCCGGCGGCGCCGACAGCGAGACGCTGGCCCAGTGCACCGGCGACCTCCCGCACAGCTGGACCTCGCAGCACGCCGCCTGGAACAAGGGCCGGATGGACAACTTCGTCACCGGCGTCGGCAACACCCGCACCCTCGGCTACCTGGACCGCGCCGACATACCCTTCCACTACGGGCTCGCCGACAACTACACGATCTGCGACGCCTACTTCTGCTCGACCCTGAGCGCCACCGGCCCCAACCGCACCTTCCTGTGGAGCGGCAAGATCGACCCGTCCAGCAAGGACGGCGGCGACGAGTCCGGGCTGACCTGGGAGACGTACGCGGAGGCCCTCCAGCGGGCCGGGATGAGCTGGAAGGTCTACCAGAACGCCCAGGACAACTACGGGGACAACGGGCTCGCCTACTTCAAGAAGTTCACCGACGCCCACCCCGGCGACCCCCTGTGGGACCGGGGCATGGGCTCGGTCCCCAGGGTCACCGGCTCCACCCCGGACGACATCGCCGCCGCCATCCGCGCGGACGTGGTCGCCGGGACCCTCCCCCAGGTGTCCTGGGTCGTCGCGAACGAGGCCTTCTCGGAGCACCCGTACGCCCCGCCCGGTGACGGCGCGCACTTCGTGGACCTGGTGTACCGGGCGCTCGCCGCGAACCCCGACGTCTTCGACTCCACCGTCCTGTTCCTCAACTACGACGAGAACGACGGCTTCTTCGACCACGTGCCGCCGCCGGTCGCCCCGCCCGGCACGGCCGACGAGTACATCGACGGCACCCCGATCGGCCTCGGCTTCCGCGTGCCGATGATCGTGATGTCCCCGTGGACCCGCGGCGGCTGGGTCAGCTCCGAGGTCTTCGACCACACCTCGGTGCTGCGGTTCATGGAAACCTGGACGGCGGCCCTCGGCACCCCGGCGGCCTGCCCGAACATCAGCGCCTGGCGCCGCAAGGTGGTCGGCGACCTGACCGGCGTCTTCGACTTCGCGCACCCGGTCTACGGGGTGCCCGCGGGCCTGCCCTCCACCGCGAAGGTGATCGGGCAGTCGACCTGCGGCCCGCTCCCCAACCCGGCGCCGCAGGACAACGCGCTCCCGGCGCAGGAGCCCGGCACCCGGCCGGCCCGCGCCCTCCCGTACCAGGTCAACGGCAACCTCGACCGCTTGGAGTTCGGGGCGGCCGGGAAGATCCTGGCCTGGTTCTCGATGACCAACCAGGGCGCGCAGGCGAAGCGGCCGGCGCACTTCTCGATCCACCCGCACCAGTACCGGGACACGACGGCCTGGCAGTACACGGTGGACCCGAACAGCACGTCGACGGACTACTTCAGCATCGGCCTGGGCTCCGGCTCCGGCAAGTACGACATCTCCATGTACGGCCCGAACCGCTTCCTGCGCCGCTTCCTCGGCGACGCCACGAAGCCGGGCAAGGACCTGGAGGTGGCGGCCCGCTTCGCGGTGGAGCCGGGCACCGGCAAAATGGCGATCTGGTTCAAGATGACGAACGCCTCCGCCTCCCCGGTCACCTTCACGATCCGCTCCAACGCCTACCGCACGGACGGCCCGTGGACGTACACCGTCCCGGCGAACTCCTCGCGCGAGGACTACTTCAACGCGGTGGCGTACAACAAGGGCTGGTACGACTTCACGCTCCTGGCCGACTCCGACGGGACTTGGTCGCGCCGCTACACGGGCCACATCGAGACGGGCGCGCCCAGCATCAGCGGCAGCTAGAGCGAGTCGCCGTCGCGCCGCCCGCCGGTCCCCCGCAGCCGAAAGGCCGGAAATATGCGGGGGCTCCGAAACCCGGAGGGGCTCACCAGACGTCCCGGAAGTACCGCTGACCGATCTCGTCGAGCGGGCTCCGCGGCGCCGCCGGGCCGGCCGGGCGGGGCGTGTGGTCCACCCCGGCCCCGTCGTGGTTGCGCAGGTCGATGGCGGTCCCCACCCCGTACGCGGCCGGGGTGGTCCAGCCCCGGCCGGCGAGCCCGTCGAGGCCGTCCGCCCGGAACACGGCTCCGGGCCGCCGCGTCCCGGGGCCGCCGGGGTCCCGGGCGCGGAGCGGCCTTCCCGGTCCCGGAATCGACCGACGTTCGACACGGACATAGCACCCCTGTCCGTACACATCGGACAGCCCGGGAAGGCGCGACCCTGGCCTCAGGAGTTCCCCCGCGTGAAGATCTGCGCATGTCGCCTGAGACCCAGCAGTGGACCCCCACCCATGGCCAGCCCTACCGGCCCGTCGCCTACCGGCCCGCGCGCATGCCGAGTCAGGAATCCCTCGCGCGCGCGGCGGAACTGCGCGTCCGGATGGACGAGCGGCGCACCGTACGCCGCTTCTCCCCGGACCCCGTCCCCGACCAGGCCGTCCGCGACGCCATCGCCTGCGCGGCCACCGCCCCCTCCGGGGCGCACCAGCAGCCGTGGACCTTCGTCCTGGTCAAAGACCCGGGCATCCGCCGGCAGATCCGCGCCGCCGCCGAGCAGGAGGAGCAGATCTCCTACGACGGCCGCCTCGGCGACGAATGGCTCGCCGCCCTGCGCCCCATCGGCACCGACGCCGTGAAGACCCACCTCACCGACGCCCCGGCGCTGATCGTGGTCTTCCAGCAGCGCTACTGGCTCGGCCCCGACGGCACGAAGCGCAAGCACTACTACGTCGACGAGTCGGTCGGCATCGCGGTCGGCATGCTCCTGTCCGCCCTGCACCTCAGCGGCCTGGCGGCCCTCATCCACACCCCGAGCCCGATGCGCTTCCTGAGCCACGTCCTGAACCGCCCCGAGAACGAGAAGGCCTTCGCCGTCATCCCGGTCGGCTACCCCGCCGACGACTGCGAGGTCCCGGACCTGATCCGCAAGTCCCTGGACCAGGTCCTGGTGGAGGTCTAGCGCCCTGCCCCTGCCCCGGCCCCGGCCCCGGCCCCGGCCCCGGCCCCGGAAATGGAACCGCCCCCGCTCCGGGCTTGGGGGTACCGGAGCGGGGGCGGGGTTCAGCGGGGCGGTCAGCCCATGTGGGGGTAGCCGTACTCGGTCGGCGGGACCAGGGTCTCCTTGATGGAGCGGGTCGAGGTCCAGCGGAGCAGGTTCGACGCCGCGCCCGCCTTGTCGTTCGTACCCGAGGCACGGCCGCCGCCGAAGGGCTGCTGGCCGACGACGGCGCCGGTCGACTTGTCGTTGATGTAGAAGTTGCCCGCCGCGAAGCGGAGCTTCTCCATCGTGTCGGCGGCCGCGTAGCGGTCCTGCGCGATGACGGCGCCGGTCAGGGCGTACGCCGAGACGCTCTCCATCTGCGCGAGCATCTCGTCGTACTTGTCGTCCTCGTACACGTGGATCGCGAGGATCGGGCCGAAGTACTCGGTCGTGAAGACCTCGTTCTCCGGGTCGGTGCACGCGATGACGGTCGGGCGGACGAAGTAGCCCTCCGAGTCGTCGTACGTGCCGCCCGCGACGATGGTGCAGGTCGGGTCGGCCTTCGCACGGTCGATCGCGGCCTTGTTCTTCGCGAAGGAGCGCTCGTCGATGACCGCGCCGATGAAGTTCGTCAGGTCGCGGACGTCACCCATGGTGATGCCGTCGACCTCGGCCGCGAACTGCTCCTTGAAGCCGTCGTTCCAGATGGACGCCGGAACGTAGGCGCGCGAGGACGCCGAGCACTTCTGGCCCTGGAACTCGAAGGAACCGCGGGTCAGGGCGGTCTTCAGGATGCCGCGGTCCGCGGACGGGTGCGCGACGACGAAGTCCTTGCCGCCGGTCTCGCCGACGAGGCGCGGGTAGGAGCGGTACTTCTCGATGTTGTTGCCGACCGTCTTCCACAGGTACTGGAAGGTCTTGGTCGAGCCGGTGAAGTGGATGCCGGCCAGCTCGGGGTGGTTCAGGGCCACCTCGGAGACGGCGATGCCGTCGCCCGTCACCAGGTTGATGACGCCCTTGGGCAGGCCGGCGGCCTCCAGGAGCTCCATCAGCAGGACGGCGGAGTGGGTCTGCGTCGGGGACGGCTTCCACACGACCACGTTGCCCATCAGGGCGGGGGCGGTCGGCAGGTTGCCGGCGATGGCCGTGAAGTTGAACGGCGTGATCGCGTAGACGAAGCCCTCGAGCGGACGGTGGTCGCTGCGGTTCCACACGCCGGCGGAGTTCGCGACCGGCTGCTCGGCCAGGATCTGGCGGGCGAAGTGGACGTTGAAGCGCCAGAAGTCGACGAGCTCGCACGGGGTGTCGATCTCGGCCTGCTGGGCGGTCTTGGACTGGCCCAGCATGGTCGAGGCGGCGAGCTTCTCGCGCCACGGGCCGGACAGCAGCTCGGCGGCGCGCAGGATGATCGCGGCGCGGTCGTCGAAGGACATCGCGCGCCAGGCCGGGGCGGCGGCCAGGGCGGCGTCGACGGCCTCCTGGGCGTCGGCCTCGGTGGCGTTGGCGTAGGTGCCGATGACGGACTTGTGGTCGTGCGGCTGGACGACGTCGAAGCGCTCGCCCGCGCCCATCCGCTTGACGCCGTTGATCGTCATCGGGAGGTCGACCGGGTTCTCGGACAGCTGCTTGAGCTGGAGCTCGAGGCGCGCGCGCTCCGCGCTGCCGGGGGCGTACGAGTGGACCGGCTCGTTGACCGGCGCGGGGACCTGGGTAACAGCATCCATGGGGCTGGTAACTCCTTGAGCTAGTGGGGTGCCTAGTTCTTGGTGATCATCGAGCGGAGGAAGAAGAGCAGGTTGGCCGGCTTCTCCGCGAGTCGGCGCATGAAGTAGCCGTACCAGTCGGTGCCATAGGCCGTGTAGACCCGCATCCGGTGGCCTTCGGCGGCGAGCCGCAGGTGCTCCTCGCTGCGGATGCCGTACAGCATCTGGAACTCGTACTCGTCCAGTTTGCGCCCCGCCTGCCGGGCCAGCTCCTGGCCGATGGCGATCAGACGCGGGTCGTGGGACCCGATCATCGGGTAGCCGTCGCCCTCCATCAGGATCTTCATGATCCGGACGTACGCCTTGTCGATCTCGGCCTTGTCCTGGTACGCGACCTCGGCGGGCTCCTTGTAGGCGCCCTTCACGATGCGGACGCGGCTGCCGGCGGCGGCCAGGCGGCGGGCGTCGGCCTCGGTGCGGAAGAGGTAGGCCTGGATCACGCAGCCGGTCTGGGGGAAGTCCCGGCGCAGCTCCTCGTGGATGGCGAACATCGAGTCGAGGGTGGTGTGGTCCTCGGCGTCGAGGGTCACGGTGGTGCCGATGGCGGCGGCGGCCTCGACGACGGGACGGACGTTGGCGAGGGCCAGCTCGTGGCCGCCCTCCAGTGCCTGGCCGAACATCGACAGCTTGACCGACATCTCGACCGTCTCGCCCAGGCCCAGCGCGGCGAGGCGCTCGATCAGTTCGAGGTACGCGTCGCGGGCGGCGTGGGACTGCTCCACGGCGGTGATGTCCTCGCCGACGACGTCGAGGGTGACCTCCAGGCCGCGCTGCGTGAGGTCCTCGACGATCGGGATGACCTGGTCGACCGTCTCACCGGGGATGAACCGGTTCACCACGGGCTTGGTCACCGGGGCGGCGGAGACGATTCGGCGCATCTTGTCGCTGCGCGAAGCGGCGAGGATCACGGGACCCAGCACGGGGCACCTCCAACGGGTGGCAGAAGCGGACTACGGCCACCGCGCGGGTGGGCCGCGGCCGTAAGGAAAACGCGAGTAAAACCACCGTGAAACCTAAGGATCTCCACGATCCTCGGCCATCGACAGCTGTCACGCATCCGTGTCCCGGATCTCATACATCTGTCTGAAGGGCCGTCCCCGGGATGGGAGAATGGCCGCGTGAAGGGCGATTACCAGGACCTGGTCGACGAGATCTCGGCGCTGCTCGGCGCCCCGGCCACGCTGGAGAACCGGGATTTCCGCCTCATCGCCTTCGGCGCCCACGACAGCGACGACGACCTCGCCATGGACCCCGTCCGGACCCGCTCGATCCTCACCCGCCAGTCGACGGCGGCCGTCCGGTCCTGGTTCGAGGCCTACGGGATCGCCCGCGCGACCGGCCCGGTCCGGATCCCGGCGGCGCCGGAGGCGGGGGTCTTCCGGGGGCGGATCTGCCTTCCCGTGCGGTACCGGGGCATCGTGCAGGGCTACGTGTGGCTCCTCGATCAGGATCCGGGCCCCGGGGCGGAGGCGCTGGACGCGGCCATGGAGGTGGCCCAGCGCATCGGGGTGCTGCTCGCGGAGGAGGCCAAGGCGGGCGCCGACCTGTCCCGGGAGTTCCTGGCCGCCCTCACCGCCGGCCGGGGCTGGCAGCAGGACATGGCGGTGGCCGCGCTGCGGCTGGCGCTGGGGCCGGGGGCCGAGGGACTGCACGCCGCCGTGTGCGTGGCCCCGTGGACCGGGGAGGCTCCGGGGTCGGTGCCGGGGGCGTCGGCGGTGTGCGTGGTTCCCGGGGACCCCGGCGGCGCGGGGGGCTCCGCGGTGCTCGCCGTACTGCTCCGGCTCCGCTCGACGGACGCCCTCGCACCGGCCCTGAGCGCGGTGGGCCGACTGCTGCCGCGCCCGGTGGCGGGGGCCGGCGGGGCGGGAACCTCAGGCGCGGTACGGGGCTCCGGCACCCCGGGCGCGCCGGACGCCGGGCCGGGTGGGCCGTACGGGATCACCGCGGGGCTGTCCGACCCGGTCCGGGCGCTCACGCAGCTGCCCGCCGCCTGGGCGCAGGCCGCCGCCGCGGCCCGGGCGGCAGCGGCGCAGCCGCGGCTCGGGCCGGTGGCGCAGTGGTCGGCGATCGGCCCCTACCGGATGCTGTCCGCCCTGGCGGCGGACCCGGTGGACGACCCGGCGACCCGGGCCCTGCTGGGCCCCGCCCACCGGGAACTGGCGCGCACCGCCGAGGTGTTCCTCGACTGCGCGGGCCAGGCGGGCCGCGCGGCGGCGGCGCTGGGCATCCACCGCCAGACCCTGTACTACCGGCTGGGCCGGGTGGAGCAGCTGACGGGGCTCGACCTGGACGAGGGCGAGGACCGCCTGTTGCTCCACATGGCCCTCAAGTCCGCCCACCTACACGGCTGACCGGCCCGTCAGCCCCTCGGCCACCCGTCGCAGCCCCTCGGTGAAGTCCTCCGCCGAGGGGGCGCTCGCCGGGTCGAACAGCCACTGGATCATCAGGCCGTTGAGCAGCGCCTGGTAGACGGTGCCGAGGGTGCGCTCGTCCTCCTCGGTGATCTCGTCCTCCGGCGTCCCGGTCAGCATCGAGATCAGGCCCCGGCGCCCCTCGGCCTGCGAAACGGCGAGCATCGCCCGCAGCTCGGGGTGCCGGTCGCCGCTCAGCCCGACCTCCAGGCTGGCCGCCCAGAGGGGCGCCAACGCCTCGTGCTGCCCCAGCACCCCGTCCCACAGTCCGCGCATGCGCTCCAGCGAGCCGTCCGCGCCGCCGAGGGTGCTGTGGAAGCCCTCACCCCACTCCTCCATCAGAGCGATGAAGGCCTGGGTGAGCAGGGCGTCCTTGGAGCCGTAGTGATAGCCGATGGACGCCAGGTTCGTGCCGGAGGCGCTGACGATGTCGCGCGCCGTCGTCCGCACGAACCCCTTCTCGGCCAGGCACTTCTTCGCGCCTTCGAGCAGATCTTCACGATGTCCCATGTCGCCACCGTAGCAAGACAACCGTCCTAGACGGAAGTTCCATACAAACGTCATAGACAAACGTTTATGACGTCTGTACATTCCTTCCCATGACGAACCCCGCCGCTACGGCGCACCTCGCCGGACGCCGTGAATGGACCGCCTTCACCGTCCTGCTGCTGCCCCTGCTCCTGGTCTCGATGGACGTCTCCGTCCTCTACTTCGCCATCCCGGCCATCACCCGGGAGCTCGATCCCAGCGCCACCCAGCAGCTCTGGATCTTCGACAGCTACGCCTTCGCCCTCTCCGGCCTGCTGATCACGATGGGCTCGCTCGGCGACCGGATCGGCCGCCGCAAGCTCCTGCTGATGGGCGCGACCGCCTTCGGACTCGCCTCCGTCGCCGCCGCGTACGCCACCAGCGCCGAGATGCTGATCGCGGCCCGCGTGCTCCTCGGCATCGGCGGCGCGACGCTGATGCCGTCCACGCTGGCGCTCGTACGCAACCTGTTCCGGGACGACAAGCAGCGCGGCAAGGCCATCGCCATCTGGTCCGGGGCCATGACCGGCGGCATCGCCCTCGGTTCGGTGCTGAGCGGCGTGATGCTGAACCACTTCTGGTGGGGCTCGGTCTTCCTGGTCAACGTTCCCGCGATGCTGCTCCTGCTGGTCCTGGTCCCGGTGCTGGTACCGGAGTTCAAGGACCCGGCCCCCGGCCGCTTCGACCTGCTGAGCATCCCGCTCTCGACGGCCGCCGTCCTGCCGGTGGTCTACGGGCTCAAGGAGATCGCCGCCGAGGGCTTCGAGCCGCTCTACCTCGGCTGCCTCGCCGTCGGCCTGGCCTTCGGGTTCGCCTTCGTCCGCCGCCAGCGCCGCCGCGAGGACGCCATGATCGGCCGGGCGCTGTTCCGGGGGCGCGGCTTCGGGGCGGGCATCGCCCTCAACACCATCGCCGCCTTCGCCGTGATGGGGTCGGCCTACTTCACCACCCAGTACCTGCAGTCCGTGCTCGGCATGGGCACCCTGGAGGCGGCCCTGTGGAGCCTCGCCCCGTCCCTCCTGATCGGCGCGGCAGCCCCGGTGGGTGCGGTCCTGGCCCAGAAGACCGACCGGGCCCACGTCATCGCGGGCGGCTTCGTCCTCGCCGCCGCCGGCTTCACCCTGATCTCGCTGGTGGGCACCGACTCCCTGTGGCTGCTGCTGGCCGGCGCCGGGGTCCTGGCCAGCGGCGTCGTGACCGTGATGTCCCTGGTCTCCGACCTGGCGCTGGGCTCGGCCCCCGCCGAGAAGGCCGGTTCGGCCGCCGCCCTGCTGGAGACGGGCCAGGAGTTCGGCGGCGCGCTCGGGATGGCGCTGCTGGGCAGCCTCGGCACCGCCGTCTACAGCTCCGACCTGGCCGGCGCCGCGCCCGCCGCCCGGGAGACCCTCGGCGGTGCGGTGGCCACCGCCCGGCAGACCGGCGGCGAGGCGGGCGAGCAGCTGCTGGCCCTGGCCCGCGAGGCCTTCGTCCACGGAATGCAGTACGCGGCCTGGGGTGGCGCGGCGCTGCTCCTCGTCGCGGCGGGCCTCGCCCTGGCCCTGACCCGGGGCCTGGGAACCTCCGCCCCGGCCGCGGCGGAGCCGGCCCGCACGGTCCCGGCGCCGGTGCGCTGAGCCCCGTAACGAGGACGCGGGCGGAGGGGATGCGCGAAAGGGCCCGGGGTGGGTACCCCGGGCCCTTTCGGGTGTCGTGCGACGGTCAGCCGAGGTTGACCGTACGGGCCGACGCGGCGCCGATCTCGTCCGAGATGGCCGCGAGGACGTCCACCGGGACCTCGGCGTCGACGGTGAGGATGACGAGCGCCTCGCCGCCCTCCTCGGCGCGGGCGACCTGCATGCCCGCGATGTTCAGGCCCGCCTCGCCGAGCAGCTGCCCGACCTTGCCGACCACGCCCGGGCGGTCGGTGTAGCGGAGCACGATCATGTGGTCGGCCAGGGCCAGGTCCACGTCGTACTCGCCGACGCCCACGATCTTCTGAAGGTGCTTCGGGCCCGCCAGGGTGCCGGAGACCGACACCTCCTGACCGTCCGACAGCGTGCCGCGGACGGTCACCACGTTGCGGTGGTCCGGGGACTCCGAGCTGGTGGTCAGCCGCACCTCGACGCCGCGCTCCTGCGCGAACAGGGGGGCGTTGACGTAGGAGACCGTCTCGTCGACGACGTCCTCGAAGACGCCCTTGAGCGCGGAGAGTTCCAGCACCTTGACGTCGTGCTGGGTGATCTCGCCGCAGACCTCGACGTCGAGACGGACCGCGACCTCGCCCGCGAGAGCGGTGAAGATGCGGCCGAGCTTCTCGGCGAGCGGCAGGCCCGGACGGACGTCCTCGGCGATGACGCCGCCCTGGACGTTGACCGCGTCCGGCACGAGCTCGCCGGCGAGCGCGAGGCGCACCGACTTGGCGACCGAGACGCCGGCCTTCTCCTGGGCCTCGTCCGTGGACGCGCCGAGGTGCGGGGTGCAGACGACCTGGTCGAGCTCGAAGAGCGGGGAGTCCGTGCAGGGCTCCTTCGCGTACACGTCGAGGCCGGCGCCGGCGACGCGGCCCTCCTTGATGGCCGAGTACAGCGCGGCCTCGTCCACGATCCCGCCGCGCGCGGCGTTGACGATGCGGACGGACGGCTTCACCTTGTGCAGGGCCTCGTCCCCGATGAGACCGAGGGTCTCCGGGGTCTTGGGCAGGTGCACGGTGATGAAGTCGGCGACCTCGAGGAGTTCGTCCAGCGTCAGCATCTTGACGCCCATCTGGGCGGCGCGCGCGGGCTGTACGTAGGGGTCGTAGGCGACGACCTTCATGCCGAAGGCCGACATGCGCTGGGCGACCAGGACGCCGATGCGGCCGAGGCCGACGACGCCGAGGGTCTTCTCGCTGAGCTCGACGCCCGTGTACTTGTTCCGCTTCCACTCGCCGTTCTTCAGGGCGGTGTTGGCCTGCGGAATGTGACGGGCCGTGGCGACGAGCAGGCCGCAGGCGAGCTCGGCGGCGGTCACGATGTTGGAGGTCGGGGCGTTCACGACCATCACGCCGGCCTTGGTGGCGGCGGAAACGTCGACGTTGTCGAGGCCGACACCGGCGCGAGCGACGACCCTCAGCTTCTTGGCGGCGGCGATCGCCTCCGCGTCCACCTTGGTGGCGGAGCGGACCAGGATCGCGTCGACGTCGACGATCGCGGGGAGCAGCTCCGCGCGGTCGGCTCCGTTGACGTGCCGGATCTCGAAGTCCGGACCGAGTGCCTCCACCGTGGCGGGCGACAGCTCTTCGGCGATGAGTACGACAGGTTTCGAGCTCACGTGGGTCCTCACAAGTCCAGTGCGGACGGCCGTCCCGACGGCCGCAGGCGGTGGAGGGGGTAGCCGCGTGGAAGACGCACGACACTGTGGGCCTGACGCGTTGTGTTGAGCAGTGTAGTGGCGTATCCGAAGCGGAATTCCGCCTGTACGGAAGGATCACCCGTCCGAGATTGGCCGGGGTGGACAATCCGCACTACAGGACGGCTACATTCCGGCCATCCCCCCACCGATGGGGTGATGTGCGGCGGGGGGGGGGGGGGGCGGGGGCGGCCCCCCCCCGGCCGCGTACAGGACGGCCGGGGGGGGGGGTGTTTTTTCAAAAAAAAGGGCCCGGAAAGCCACAAACAACAGGGGTG
>NZ_JBHWBP010000156.1:0-16369 GCF_042735575.1 Streptomyces sp. NPDC059564
CGCCGCCCCCCGCGCGCCGCACATCATCCGCCTCGGCAGCCCCAGGCCCCGGCTGCGCCTCGTCAGCGTGGGCCTGACCCTGGTCATGCTCGCCTTCGTCGTCCGGCTCCTCCAGGTGCAGGCCGTCGACGCCTCCGCGTACTCCGCCAAGGCCACCGAGAACCGCTTCACCAGCTACACCCTGGCCGCCGAGCGCGGGGAGATCACCGACCGCAAGGGCGTGGCCCTGGCCACCAGCGTCGACGCGTACGACATCACCGCCGACCCCAAGATGTTCACCCCGCAGGAGAGCAAGGCCCCCGACGCCCCCGAGCAGGCCGCCGCCCTCCTCGCGCCGATCCTCGGCAAGGACGCCAAGGGGCTCACCGCCCGCCTGAAGACCAGGAACACCCGCTACGTGATCCTGGCCCGCCGCCAGACCCCCCAGGTCTGGAACCAGATCAAGGACCTCAAGAAGCTCTTCGCCGACAAGGCCGCCGCCGACAAGAAGAGCAACGGCCCCGGCGCCAACGTCATCGCCGGCGTCTTCAACGAGGTCAGCAGCAAGCGCGTGTACCCGAACGGCGACCTCGCCGCCGGGATACTGGGTTACGTCAACGCCGAAGGCAAGGGCGGCGGCGGCCTGGAGTCCTCCCTCGACAAGAAGCTCGCCGGCAAGGACGGGCAGCTCACCTACGCCCAGTCCGGCGGCCGCCGCGTCCCCACCGCGGGATCCAGCGAGAAGCCCGCCGTACCCGGCGACGACATCGAACTGACCATCGACCGCGACATCCAGTGGGCCGCGCAGTCCGCCATCGCCGAGCAGGTCGAGAAGTCCGGCGCCGACCGCGGCTACGTCATCGTCCAGGACACCCGCACCGGCGAGGTCCTCGCCATGGCCAACGCCCCCGGCTTCGACCCCAACGACCTGAGCCGCGCCAGCTCCGCCGCCATGGGCAACGCCGCGCTCCAGGACGTGTACGAGCCCGGCTCCACCGCCAAGGTGATGTCGATGGCCGCCGTGCTGGAGGAGAAGAAGGCCACCCCCGACACCCACGTCGAGGTCCCCAACCGGCTGCACCGCGGCGACCGGCTCTTCAAGGACGACATCGACCACCCGACCTGGTACCTGACCCTCAACGGGGTCCTCGCCAAGTCCTCCAACATCGGCACCATCCTGGCCACCGGCCAGCTCGGCGCCACCCAGCCCGAGGCCAACAAGGTCCTGTACTCCTACCTGGACAAGTTCGGCATCGGACGGCCCTCCGGCCTGAACTACCCCGGCGAATCGCGCGGCATCCTCGCCAAGCCGGAGGCCTGGTCCACCTCCCAGCAGTACACGATCCCCTTCGGCCAGGGCCTCTCCCTCAACGCCATGCAGGCGGCCTCCGTCTACTCCACCATCGCCAACGGCGGGGTCCGGATCACGCCCACCCTGGTACGCGGCACGAAGGGCCCCGACGGCCGCTTCACCCCCGCCCCGGCGCCCGAGCAGGCCCGCGTGATCAGCGCGGAGACGGCCAAGACCCTCGCGGGGATGCTCGAATCCGTGGTCGACGACCAGGAAGGCACCGGCACCAAGGCCCGCATCCCCGGCTACCGGGTCGGCGGCAAGACCGGCACCTCCAACCGGGTGGATCCGGCCACCGGCCGGTACAAGGGCTACACCGCCTCCTTCGCCGGCTTCGCCCCGGCCGACAACCCGCGGATCACCGTCTACTGCGCCATCCAGAACCCCACCAAGGGCAGCTACTTCGGCGGCCAGATCTGCGGCCCGATCTACAAGACCGTCATGGAGTTCGCGCTCAAGACCCTCCAGGTCGCGCCCACCGGGACGGCCCCCGCCGGACTCCCCGTGACCTTCGACCCCGGCCCGCAGCAGCCCGCCCCGAACCCCGCCCAGACCAGCCCGCAAACCGGTCCGCAGCCCGGGCAGTGAACCGGCCGCCCGGCCAGAAACGCGTGAGGCACCATCAGTGACAACGATCACCCCGAAACCCGGGAACCAGTCGGCCGCCGACGCCCAGGGCGGGCCCTCGCTTCGCGAGGCGCCCGCCGCGCCCGGTACGCTCACCGCCGTGTCCCACGCTGATCAGCCCAGAACCGCCCAGAAAGACGCCCCGGCAGCGCCGCCGGGAGCGCCCCGGCCCGTGTCCGCCCGCCCGACCCCCCTGGGCGCGCTGGCCACCCTGCTGGGACTCCCTGAGCCAAGCGCCGCACCGGTCACCGGCATCACGCACGACTCCCGTGCCGTGCGCCCCGGCGACCTGTACGCCGCCCTCCCCGGTGCCCGGCTGCACGGCGCGGACTTCGCCGCGCAGGCGGCCGCCCTCGGCGCCGCGGCCGTGCTGACGGACCCCGACGGCGCCGAACGGGCCGCCGCGACCGGACTCCCCGTCCTCACCGTCGCCGACCCGCGCGCCCGGATGGGCGAGCTCGCCGCCGAGATCTACGGCCGTCCCGGTGAAGCACTGCTCCAGCTGGGCATCACCGGAACCTCCGGCAAGACCACCACCGCCTACCTCGTCGAGGGCGGACTGCGCGCGGCCGGCCGCACCACCGGCCTGGTCGGCACCGTCGAGATGCGCATCGGCGACGAGCGCATCAAGTCCGAGCGCACCACCCCCGAGGCCACCGACCTCCAGGCCCTGTTCGCCGTCATGCGCGAACGCGGCGTCGAGGCCGTGGCCATGGAGGTCTCCAGCCACGCCCTGGTGCTGGGCCGGGTCGACGGCTGCGTCTTCGACGTGGCGGTCTTCAACAACCTGAGCCCGGAACACATGGAGTTCCACACCGGCATGGAGGACTACTTCCAGGCCAAGGCGCAGCTCTTCACCGAGCGCCGGGCCCGGATCGGCGTGGTCAACGTCGACGACGAGTACGGCCGCCGCCTCGCCAAGGAGGCGCCGATCCCGGTCGTCACCTTCTCCGCCGCGGGCGACCCGGCCGCCGACTGGCGCGCCGAGGACGTGGTCAGCGGCCACATGGACTCCACCCTGACCCTGGTCGGGCCCGAAGGACAGCGCGTACGGGCCACCGCCCCGCTGCCCGGCCCGTTCAACGTCGCCAACACCGTCGCCGCGATCGTCACGCTCGCCGCCGCCGGCATCGACCCGCAGACCGCCGCCGACGGCGTCGCCGGCGTCCCCGGCGTCCCCGGCCGCCTGGAGCGGGTCGACGCGGGCCAGCCGTACCTGGCCGTCGTCGACTACGCGCACAAGACGGACGCCGTCGAGTCGGTGCTGCGCGCGCTGCGCGAGGTCACCACCGGCAAGCTGCACATCGTCCTCGGCTGCGGCGGCGACCGCGACACCACCAAGCGCGCCCCGATGGGCGCCGCGGCGGCCCGGTACGCCGACACCGCCGTCCTGACCTCCGACAACCCCCGCTCCGAGGACCCCCTGGCGATCCTCGCCGCGATGTTCGAGGGCGCCGTGTCCGTGCCGCCCGCCGAGCGCGCCGCCGTCCTCGTCGACGCCGACCGGGCCGCGGCCATCGCCGCCGCCGTCGCGCGCGCCGGGGCCGGGGACACCGTCCTCGTCGCGGGCAAGGGCCACGAGCAGGGCCAGGACACCGCGGGCGTCGTACGCCCCTTCGACGACCGCGCCGTGCTCCGCGCGGCCATCGAGACCCAGCAGCGCAGCGCCCGACAGGCCGAGGTGAACCAGTGATCGCCCTTTCCCTCGCCGAGATCGCCGACATCACCGGCGGGCGGCCCCACGACATACCGGACCCCTCCGTGCGGATCGGCGGCCCCGTCGTCATCGACTCCCGTCAGGTGGAGCCCGGCAGCCTCTTCGCCGCCTTCGAGGGCGAGCACGTCGACGGCCACGACTACGCCGAGCGCGCGGTCGCGGCCGGTGCCGCGGCCGTCCTCGCCGCCCGCCCCGTCGGCGTTCCGGCGATCGTGGTCCCCGACGTGGAGAAGGCGCTCGGCGCCCTCGCCCGCAGCGTCGTCGAACGCCTCGGCACCGACGTGGTGGCGCTGACCGGTTCGGCCGGCAAGACGTCCACCAAGGACCTCATCGCCCAGGTGCTCCAGCACCACGCGCCCACCGTGTGGACCCCCGGTTCCCTCAACAACGAGATCGGCCTGCCGCTCACGGCCCTGAAGGCCACCGCGGAAACCCGGCACCTGGTCCTGGAGATGGGCGCCCGCGGCATCGGCCACATCGCCTACCTGACCGGCCTGACCCCGCCGCGCATCGGACTCGTCCTGAACGTCGGCACCGCCCACATCGGCGAGTTCGGCGGCCGCGAGGCCATCGCCCAGGCCAAGGGGGAGCTGGTCGAGGCCCTTCCCGCGCAGGCCGAGGGCGGGGTCGCCGTCCTCAACGCCGACGACCCCCTGGTCCGCGCGATGGCCACCCGCACGAAGGCCCGTACGGTCCTCTTCGGGGAGGCCGAGGACGCCGAGATCCGGGCCACCGAAGTGCGGATGACACCTGCGGGACAGCCCGCCTTCACACTCCACACCCCGACCGGGTGCAGCGATGTGACCTTGCGGCTGTACGGTGAGCACCACGTGTCGAACGCGCTCGCCGCGGCCGCCGTCGCCCATGTCCTGGGCATGTCCGTCGAAGAGATCGCCACGGCGCTCTCCGGGGCGGGCACGCTGTCCCGGTGGCGGATGGAGGTCACCGAGCGCGCGGACGGAGTGACGATCGTCAACGACGCCTACAACGCGAATCCCGAGTCCATGCGGGCCGCTCTGCGCGCACTCGCCGCGATGGGCGGCTCCGCGAGGGCCAACGGGGGACGTACGTGGGCGGTGCTCGGCCCCATGGCCGAACTCGGTGACGCGGCGCTCGCCGAGCACGACGCGGTGGGACGGCTTGCCGTCCGGCTCAACGTGAGCAAGCTCGTAGCAGTCGGGGGCAGGGAAGCGTCCTGGCTGCAACTGGGCGCATATAACGAGGGTTCGTGGGGTGAGGAGTCGGTGCTCGTGTCCGACGCGCAGGCGGCGGTCGACCTGTTGCGCAGTGAACTGCGCCCGGGGGACGTCGTGCTGGTGAAGGCTTCCAGGTCGATCGGCCTGGAACGGGTCGCGCAGGCGCTGCTCGACAGCGAGGGCGAGGTCGCCGGCCGATGAGGCAGATCCTGTTCGCGGGTGTCATCGGTATGTTCCTCACCGTCATCGGCACCCCACTCCTGATCAAGCTGCTGGCCCGCAAGGGCTACGGCCAGTTCATCCGTGACGACGGCCCGCGCGGTCACGCGGGGAAGAAGGGCACGCCCACCATGGGCGGCATCTCCTTCATCCTGGCGACGATCATCGCGTACGCCGCGACGAAGGCCATCACGGGCGAATCGCCGAGCATGTCCGGCCTGCTCGTCCTGTTCCTGATGGCGGGCATGGGCGTGGTCGGCTACCTCGACGACTACATCAAGATCGTCAAGCGGCGTTCGCTCGGTCTGCGGGCCAAGGCCAAGATGGCCGGCCAGCTGATCGTCGGCATCGCCTTCGCGGTGCTCGCGCTGCAGTTCTCGGACTCGCGCGGACTCACCCCGGCCTCCACGAAGCTGTCGTTCGTCACGGACTTCGGCTGGGCGATCGGCCCCGTGCTGTTCGTGGTCTGGGCGCTGTTCATGATCCTGGCCATGTCCAACGGCGTGAACCTGACGGACGGTCTGGACGGCCTGGCCACCGGCGCCGCCGTGATGGTCTTCGGCGCCTACACCTTCATCGGCGTCTGGCAGTTCCAGGAGTCCTGCGTCAACGCGCAGACCCTGACCAACCCGAACGCCTGTTTCGAGGTGCGCGACCCGCTGGACCTCGCGGTCGTCGCCTCCGCCCTGATGGGAGCCTGCTTCGGCTTCCTGTGGTGGAACACCTCGCCCGCCAAGATCTTCATGGGTGACACCGGTTCGCTCGCGCTCGGCGGCGCGCTCGCGGGCCTCGCCATCTGCTCCCGCACGGAGTTCCTGATGGCCCTGCTCGGCGGCCTCTTCGTGCTCATCACGATGTCGGTCGTCATCCAGGTCGGCTCCTTCAAGCTGACCGGCAAGCGCGTCTTCCGGATGGCCCCCCTCCAGCACCACTTCGAACTCAAGGGGTGGTCCGAAGTCCTTGTCGTGGTCCGCTTCTGGATCATCCAGGGCATGTGCGTGATCGTCGGTCTCGGTCTCTTCTACGCGGGATGGGCAGCAGACAAGTGACCTCCTGGCAGGACAGGAACATCACCGTCGCCGGCCTCGGCGTGAGCGGCATCAGTGCCGCCCGCGCCCTGGCCGGCCTCGGCGCGCGGGTGACCGTCGTCGACAACGGGGACGGCGACGCGCTGCGGGCGCGGGCCGCCGAACTGGCCGAGCGGGGCATCACGGTCCGCCTCGGCCTGCTGGACGGCGGTGAGCGGGCGGGCGACGTCCTGCCCGAGGGCACCGACCTCGTGGTCACCTCGCCCGGCTGGAAGCCCGACAGCCCCCTGTTCGAAGCCGCCGCCAAGGCCGGCGTCGACGTCGTGGGCGACGTCGAGATCGCCTGGCTGCTGCGCGGCGAGAACGCCGCGCCCTGGCTCGCCATCACCGGCACCAACGGCAAGACCACCACCACCCAGATGCTCGCGTCGATCCTGCGGGCGGCCGGTCTCAGGACCGCGGCCGTCGGCAACATCGGCACCCCGATCATCGACGTGGTGACCGGCGAGGAGACCTACGACGTCCTCGCCGTCGAGCTCTCCAGCTACCAGCTGCACTGGGCGCCCTCGGTACGCGCCCACTCCGCGGCCGTCCTCAACCTGGCCCCGGACCACCTCGACTGGCACGGCACGATGGACGCCTACGCCGCCGACAAGGGCCGCATCTACGAGGGCAACACGGTCGCCTGCGTCTACAACGCCGCCGACCCCGCCACCGAGGCCCTGGTCGTCGAGGCGGACGTCGAGGAGGGCTGCCGGGCCATCGGCTTCACCCTCGGCGCCCCCGGCCCCTCCATGCTCGGCGTGGTCGACGGGATCCTCGTGGACCGCGCCTTCGTCGAGAACCGGCAGAAGAACGCCCAGGAGCTCGCCGAGGTCAAGGACGTCAACCCGCCGGCCCCGCACAACATCGCCAACGCCCTCGCCGCGGCCGCCCTGGCCCGCGCCTTCGGCGTCGAGCCGCGCGCCGTCCGCGACGGCCTGCGCGACTTCCGCCCCGACGCGCACCGCGTCGCGTACGTGGACGAGGTCGGCGGGGTCACGTACATCGACGACTCCAAGGCCACCAACACGCACGCCGCGGAGGCCTCCCTCGCCGCCTTCGAACCGGTCGTCTGGATCGCCGGGGGCCTCGCCAAGGGCGCGACCTTCGACGAACTCGTCCGCAAGTCCGCCGACCGGCTCCGCGCCGTGGTGCTGATCGGCGCCGACCGGGCGCTGATCGCCGAGGCGCTGGCGCGACACGCCCCCGAGGTCCCGGTCGTCGACCTCGAACGGACCGACACTGGGGCGATGCTCGCAGCGGTCCGGGAGGCGGCCCGGCTCGCGGAGCCCGGCGACACGGTCCTGCTGGCGCCCGCGTGTGCCTCGATGGACATGTTCGCGAACTACAACAAGCGTGGGGACGCGTTCGCCGACGCCGTGCGCGAACTGGCCGCCGAGAGCGCCTAGGTCGATCCGGGGCAGGACTCCTGCCCGACCCGGCTGCTCGCCTCGTACGAGTGGAGGGGAAGATCACAGATGCCGGCCAAGCAAATGCTGCCGGGGCGGCGGCCGTCCGCCGTGAAGGCGCAGGGCCGCAAACGCCCCGCCGCCTCCGCGGGGCGGCCCGCCCGGCGCGGGCCGCTGGAGCGGCTGCGGCGTACGCAGCGGCAGTTGAGCAAGGCCTGGGACCGGCCGCTCACCGCGTATTACCTGATTTTCGGCAGCTCGCTGCTCCTCACCGGGCTCGGCCTGGTGATGGTCTACTCGGCGTCCATGATCAAGGCCCTCCAGCTCGGCCTGGGGGACGCGTACTTCTTCAAGAAGCAGTTCCTGGCCGCCCTGATCGGCGCCGTCCTGCTCTTCGCCGCCTCCCGGATGCCGGTCAAACTGCACCGGGCCCTGTCCTATCCGGTGCTCGCCGGCACCCTGTTCCTGATGGTCCTGGTCCAGGTCCCCGGGATAGGGGTCTCGATCAACGGCAACCAGAATTGGATCTCCCTTGGCGGTCCGTTCATGCTCCAGCCCAGTGAGTTCGGCAAACTGGCCCTGATCCTGTGGGGCGCCGACCTGCTGGCCCGCAAGGGCGACAAGGGGCTGCTGAGCCAGTGGAAGCACCTGTTGGTGCCGCTGGTGCCGGTGGCCTTCCTGCTGCTCGGGCTGATCATGCTCGGCGGGGACATGGGCACCGCGATGATCCTCGGCGCCGTCCTGTTCGGGCTGCTCTGGCTCGCCGGGGCGCCGACGCGGCTGTTCGCGGGCGTGCTGATGTTCGCGGGTGTGATCGTCGCACTGCTGATCAAGACCAGCCCGCACCGCATGGACCGGCTCGCGTGCCTGGGGGCGACAGACCCGGGCAAGAACGACCTTTGCTGGCAGGCCGTCCACGGAATCTATGCTCTCGCATCCGGGGGATGGTTCGGTTCCGGTCTGGGTGCGAGTGTGGAAAAATGGGGGCAACTCCCCGAAGCCCACACCGACTTCATCTTTGCCATCACCGGTGAGGAACTGGGACTGGCGGGGACGCTGTCGGTACTCGCCCTGTTCGCGGCTCTAGGCTATGCGGGTATCCGCGTGGCCGGACGCACGGAGGACTCCTTCGTACGGTATGCCGCGGGAGGCGTGACCACCTGGATCACGGCGCAGGCCGTGATCAACATCGGTGCGGTGCTCGGTCTGCTGCCGATCGCCGGGGTCCCCCTCCCGCTGTTCTCCTACGGAGGGTCGGCCCTGCTGCCGACCATGTTCGCGGTCGGACTGCTCATCGCCTTCGCGCGTGAGGAGCCGGCGGCGCGAGCGGCGCTCGCGATGCGTCAGCCGAAGGCCGGCTGGAAGCGGAGCGGGCCGATATGGAAGTCGATGAGACGGCGCGTCAAGAGGCGTCCGTCCGGAGAGCGGTGAATTTCGGTGCATGTCGTACTCGCCGGTGGGGGGACCGCCGGCCACATCGAGCCGGCGCTCGCCCTCGCGGACGCCCTGCGCAGGCAGGACCCGACCGTGGGCATCACCGCCCTCGGTACCGAACGCGGACTGGAAACACGGCTGGTCCCGGAGCGCGGTTACGAGCTGGGTCTGATCCCCGCCGTACCGCTGCCCCGCAAGCCCACGCCCGAGCTGATCACCGTCCCCGGACGGCTGCGCGGCACGATCAAGGCCGCCGAGGAGATCCTCACGCGGACCAAGGCCGACTGCGTCGTCGGCTTCGGCGGCTACGTGGCGCTGCCCGGCTACCTCGCCGCCAAGCGGCTCGGGGTGCCGATCATCGTCCACGAGGCCAACGCCCGGCCCGGACTGGCCAACAAGATCGGCTCCCGGTACGCGCACGCCGTCGCGGTGTCCACCCCGGACAGCAAGCTGCGCGGAGCCCGCTACGTGGGCATCCCGCTGCGCCGGTCGATCTCCACCCTGGACCGGGCCGCCGTACGCCCCGAGGCCCGCGCCGCCTTCGGCCTGGACCCCAACCTGCCGACCCTGCTGGTCTCCGGCGGCTCCCAGGGCGCCCGCCGCCTCAACGAGGTCATCCAGCAGGTCGCTCCGGTCCTCCAGCGCTCCGGGATCCAGATCCTGCACGCCGTCGGCCCGAAGAACGAACTGCCGCGTGTCGACAACATGCCCGGGATGCCGCCGTACGTCCCGGTACCGTACGTGGACCGGATGGACCTCGCGTACGCCGCCGCCGACATGATGCTGTGCCGGGCGGGCGCGATGACCGTCGCCGAACTCTCCGCCGTCGGGCTGCCGGCCGCGTACGTCCCGCTGCCGATCGGCAACGGCGAACAGCGGCTCAACGCCCAGCCGGTGGTCAAGGCCGGCGGCGGCCTGCTCGTCGACGACGCGGAGCTGACGCCCGAGTGGGTGCTCGGCCAGGTCCTGCCGGTGCTGTCCGATCCGCACCGCCTGTACGAGATGTCCCGCGCGGCCGCCGAGTTCGGCCGCCGGGACGCCGACGAACTGCTCGTCGGCCTGGTCTACGAGGCGATCGCGGCCGCACGCGGGAACCGCTAGACCCAGGAGGCACAGGAGTGGCCGGAGCGACGACGGAACGGCGCGGAACTTCGGACCGTCCGGGCCGGGGCGGCAGGGCCCCGGGCCCGGCCAAACCGCCCCGGCCGCCCAAGTCGTCGAAGAGGACCGGCCCGCGGGGACCCGGCGGCGGAAGGCCGCGCCGGGTCCTCCTCCTGGCCTCCCTCGCCGCCGCGGTGCTCCTCGCCGCGGGCGGCACCTGGGCGCTCTACGGCTCCTCCTGGCTCCGCGTCGAGAAGGTCACGGCCTCCGGCACCGAGGTGCTCACCCCCGAGCAGGTCCTCACCGCCGCGGCCGTGCCCATCGGCGCACCCCTCGTCGGCGTCGACACCGACGAGATCGCGAGCCGGCTGCGCGCCCGGCTGCCCCGCATCGATTCGGTCGACGTGGTGCGCTCCTGGCCGCACGCAATCGGGCTGAAAGTGACGGAACGCAAACCCGTCCTGCTCATCAAGAAGGACGCGGAGTTCGTCGAAGTGGACGCGTCGGGTGTGCGATTCGACACGGTCCGACAAGCGCCCGCGCGAGTTCCCGTCCTCGAATTGGCCGCGGACCACTCGCCGAGCGCCCGGCGTTTCGACGAGCAGCGGCTGCTGCGCGAGGCGGTGGGCATCGCGGGAAGCCTTCCCGAGGCGGTCGCCAAGGAGACCTTGCAGGTCAAGGTCCGGTCGTACGATTCGGTCCTGCTGGAGCTGACGAAGGGCCGGACGGTCGTGTGGGGGAGCGGTGAACTGGGCGAGGCGAAGGGGCGCGCGCTGACCGCTCTGCTCAAAGCCGCGCCCAAGGCCGACCACTTCGACGTGAGCGTCCCCACCGCCCCTGCGGTGTCCGGGAGTTGACGTCGGGTCGAACAGCGACGCACCCTGGTTGGCCACCGATACGGGTGATCACATAGGGTGAAAAGAAAAACGGGAGGTTCGGCGTGTTCGTTGAACCCGCGCTACTTGTCGACTTAGTGTCCTGTTCGGAAGAGTCCGAGGAACAGACACACCCCTCACCCTAAACTTCAGGGTGAGGGTTCGGGTCGGCGCGTACGGACCGTCCCAATTTCGGCATCAGTCGTCGCACCGCAGGCCCGCGAGGCGGCGACACGTAACTCGAGGCGAGAGGCCTTCGACGTGGCAGCACCGCAGAACTACCTCGCAGTCATCAAGGTCATCGGTGTCGGCGGCGGTGGTGTCAATGCCATCAACCGAATGATCGAGGTCGGTCTCAAGGGCGTCGAGTTCATCGCCATCAACACGGACGCCCAGGCGCTGTTGATGAGCGACGCCGACGTCAAGCTCGACGTCGGCCGCGAACTCACCCGGGGCCTCGGCGCCGGAGCCAACCCGGCCGTCGGCCGCAAGGCGGCAGAGGACCACCGCGAGGAGATCGAGGAGGTCCTCAAGGGGGCCGACATGGTCTTCGTCACCGCCGGTGAGGGCGGCGGCACCGGCACCGGCGGCGCACCCGTCGTCGCCAACATCGCGCGCTCGCTGGGCGCCCTGACGATCGGTGTGGTCACCCGGCCGTTCACCTTCGAGGGCCGGCGCCGCGCGAACCAGGCGGAGGACGGCATCGCCGAGCTCCGCGAAGAGGTCGACACCCTCATCGTCATCCCCAACGACCGCCTGCTGTCCATCTCGGACCGCCAGGTCAGCGTCCTGGACGCCTTCAAGTCGGCCGACCAGGTCCTGCTGTCGGGTGTCCAGGGCATCACCGATCTCATCACCACCCCGGGTCTGATCAACCTGGACTTCGCGGACGTCAAGTCCGTGATGTCCGAGGCCGGCTCGGCCCTGATGGGCATCGGCTCGGCCCGCGGCGACGACCGCGCGGTGGCCGCCGCCGAGATGGCGATCTCCTCGCCGCTGCTGGAGGCCTCCATCGACGGGGCCCGGGGCGTCCTGCTCTCCATCTCCGGCGGCTCGGACCTCGGCCTGTTCGAGATCAACGAGGCCGCGCAGCTGGTCAGCGAGGCCGCGCACCCCGAGGCGAACATCATCTTCGGTGCCGTCATCGACGACGCGCTCGGCGACGAGGTACGGGTCACCGTGATCGCGGCCGGCTTCGACGGCGGACAGCCCCCGGCCCGCCGGGACAACGTCATCGGTGCCGCGTCCACCAAGCGCGAGGAGCCGGCCCCGGCGCCGGTCCGCGCCCCGGAGCCGGTCCGCCCGGCCTTCGGCGGACTCGGCTCGGTCACCCCGCGCGAGGAGCCCCCGGCTCCGGTGGAGATCCCGGTCGAGCAGGCTCCCGCGCCGCAGGTTCCGACGGCCCGTCCGTACCAGGACAGCCCGGCCGAAGAGCTGGATGTTCCGGACTTCTTGAAGTGACACTGGGGCAGCACATCGAGAGCGGCGCCCACTTCGCCTTCACCGACCGGTGGGGCGGGGTGAGCGCCGTTCCGTACGAGGAGCTCAATCTCGGCGGCGCGGTCGGAGACGACCCGGCCGCCGTTCGCGCGAACCGGGCCGCCGCGGCCAAGGAGCTGGGCATCGGCCCGGACCTGGTCGTCTGGATGAACCAGGTGCACGGGCGGGACGTGGCCGTGGTGGACGGGCCCTGGCCCGCCGATGCCGCGGTCCCGGCGGTGGACGCGGTGGTGACCGCCCGTCGGGGGCTCGCCCTCGCCGTGCTCACCGCCGACTGCACCCCCGTACTGCTGGCCGATCCCGTCGCCGGGATCGTCGGGGCCGCCCACGCCGGGCGGCCCGGGCTGGTCGCCGGGGTGGTGCCGGCCGCCGTCGAGGCGATGACGGCCCTGGGCGCGGACCCCGCGCGCATGGTCGCCCGTACCGGACCGGCCGTCTGCGGACACTGCTACGAGGTGCCCGCCGGGATGCGGGAGGCGGTCGCCGAGGTGGTGCCGGCCGCGTGGGCCGAGACCAGCTGGGGGACACCGGCCGTCGACGTGGTCGCCGGGGTGCACGCGCAGCTGGCCGAGGCGGGGGTGGTGAACGCGCACCGTTCGCCGGTCTGCACACTGGAGTCGCGGGACCACTTCTCGTACCGCCGCGACCGGGTGACCGGGCGGCTCGCCGGATATGTGTGGTTGGAACGGAAAGATGACAGACCGTAAGTCGGAACTCGCGGAGAACCTCGCGCGGGTGGAGGAACGCATCGCGTCCGCCTGCGCGGCGGCGGGCCGGAAGCGGGAGGAGGTGACCCTCATCGTGGTCACCAAGACCTACCCGGCGAGCGACGTACGACTGCTGGCGGACCTGGGTGTCCGTCATGTTGCGGAAAACCGTGACCAGGACGCCGCCCCCAAGGCCGAGGCCTGCGCGGATCTGCCGCTGAGCTGGCACTTCGTAGGCCAGTTGCAGACGAACAAAGTCCGTTCGGTGGCCGGTTACGCGCATGTCGTGCAGTCGGTCGACCGGCCGAAGCTCGTCACGGCGCTGTCGGCGGCCGCGGAGGCGCAGGGGCGGGAACTCGGCTGTCTGGTGCAGATCGCGCTCGACGCCGAATCGGGGGAGCGCGGGGCCCGCGGCGGCGCCGCCCCCGACCTGCTGCCGGAGTTGGCGGACCTCGTGGCCGCCGCCCCGGGACTGCGGATCGACGGCCTCATGACGGTGGCTCCGCTGGCCGGCCCCTACGCGGGCCGCGAACGGGCCGCCTTCGAGCGGCTGGTGGAATTGTCATCCGGCCTGCGCGCGGACCATCCGGCTGCCACGATGGTGTCGGCCGGAATGAGCGCCGACCTGGAACAGGCCGTACTGGCGGGTGCGACACATGTACGCGTCGGCACTGCGGTACTCGGCGCGAGACCCCGGCTCGGGTAACGTCGCGAAGAAAGTCGGACCACAGCAGAAAATATGGTCATTTCCGCAGATGAGCGGACAGACCACGTGGATCGCGGGCAGTTGGTGACTTTGGTGACACAGCGACTTTGCTGACGGACACAGCGACACCTGCGACAGGGCGATCCACCACAGAGCGGAGGACTCGGAGAATGGCCGGCGCGATGCGCAAGATGGCGGTCTACCTCGGCCTCGTGGAGGACGACCGGTACGACAACCCGGGGTACGACCCCGATGACGAGTTCGAGCCCGAGCCGGAGCCGGAGCGCGCGCGGGACCGGGATCGCCGACAGCAGCCCGTGCACCAATCGCCTGTAACGGACGAACCGGTACGAGTGGTACAGCCTCCGGCGCCGCGGGAGCCCCTCCCAATTCCGTCAGAAAACGGACGTCCCGCGCGAATTGCCCCCGTGGCATCCATCACACCTGACCGCACCAACCTGGAGAAGAACGCCCCCGTGATCATGCCCAAGGTCGTCTCCGAGCGGGAGCCGTACCGCATCACGACGCTGCACCCCCGGACCTACAACGAGGCCCGTACCATCGGGGAACACTTCCGTGAGGGCACTCCGGTGATCATGAATCTCACGGAGATGGACGACACGGACGCGAAGCGTCTGGTCGACTTCGCCGCCGGCCTCGTCTTCGGTCTGCACGGCAGTATTGAACGCGTGACACAGAAGGTGTTCCTGCTGTCGCCTGCTAACGTCGATGTCACGGCGGAGGACAAGGCCCGCATCGCGGAGGGCGGGTTCTTCAACCAAAGCTAGACCGATCCGTCAGATACGGGACCGGGAACAGAGCGAGAACGGGGAGAGGGAAGCGCGGGATGGGCGTCGCACTGCAAGTGGTCTACATCGCGCTGATGTGCTTCCTCATCGTGCTGATCTTCCGACTGGTCATGGACTACGTGTTCCAGTTCGCACGTTCATGGACACCCGGCAAGGCGATGGTGGTCGTTCTGGAGGCCACCTACACTGTCACCGATCCACCGCTCAAGCTTCTCCGGCGATTCATCCCGCCGTTGCGTCTCGGGGGCGTGGCACTCGACCTGTCCTTCTTCGTTCTGATGATCATCGTTTACATCCTCATCAGTTTCGTGAGCACCGCTGCGAGAAGCGTGTGAACGATGTGCTTCCCCGCGGGCGCGGGGACAGTCCCGATACGGTCTTGCCGACTGCCGACGACTACGTAGAGGTGAAGAAGACATGCCGCTGACCCCCGAGGACGTGCGGAACAAGCAGTTCACGACCGTCCGCCTCCGAGAAGGCTATGACGAGGACGAGGTCGATGCCTTCCTCGACGAGGTCGAGTCCGAACTGACGCGCCTGCTGCGCGAGAACGAGGACCTGCGCGCCAAGCTGGCCGCCGCGACGCGTGCCGCCGCGCAGAACCAGCAGCAGCAGGGCATGCGCAAGCCGGAGCCCCAGGACCAGCGTGGCCCGGGCGCCCCCGTGCCCGCGGCCATATCCGGCCCGCCGCAGCAGCAGCAGCCGCAGATGGGCCCCCCGCAGCTTCCCGGCGGCCAGCCGCAGCTGCCGCCCGGCCCCGGTGGACACGGACCGCAGGGTCCGGGCCCGATGGGCGGCCCCATGCAGCAGCAGTCCATGGGTGGCCAGCACCCCATGGCTCAGCAGCAGCAGCAGATGGGCCAGCCGCCCATGCAGCAGCAGTCCATGGGCGGACAGAACCCGCTCGGACAGCCGATGGGCCAGCAGATGCAGCCGATGGGGCAGCAGATGCAGCCCATGGGCCAGCAGATGCAGCCGATGGGCCAGCAGATGCAGCAGCAGCCGCAGCTCCCGCAGCAGGGCCCCGGTGGCGACAGCGCCGCCCGCGTCCTGTCGCTCGCGCAGCAGACCGCCGACCAGGCGATCGCGGAGGCCCGCTCCGAAGCCAACAAGATCGTCGGCGAGGCGCGCAGCCGCGCCGAGGGCCTGGAGCGGGACGCCCGTGCCAAGGCCGACGCGCTGGAGCGGGACGCGCAGGAGAAGCACCGCGTCGCGATGGGCTCCCTGGAGTCCGCCCGCGCCACGCTGGAGCGCAAGGTCGAGGACCTGCGGGGCTTCGAGCGCGAGTACCGCACGCGTCTGAAGTCCTACCTGGAGTCGCAGCTGCGCCAGCTGGAGACCCAGGCCGACGACTCCCTCGCCCCGCCGCGGAACCCGGCCGGTCCGGCGCTGCCGCCGGCGCCGTCCCCGTCGATGGCTCCGGCCGGTGCGATGGGGCACTCCATGGGTGGTCCGTCGCCCATGGGCGGGCCCTCCCCGATGGGTGCCGGGCCGTCCTACGGCGGTCAGCAGCAGATGTCCCCGGCGATGACGCAGCCGATGGCTCCGGTGCGGCCGGCTGCGCCGCAGCCGATGCAGCAGGCGCCGTCTCCCATGCGGGGCTTCCTGATCGACGAGGACGACAACTAGGCGCCGCCGCCGCGTAGGCAGTCGCTTCACGGGCCGGGCC
>NZ_JBHWBP010000157.1:0-16250 GCF_042735575.1 Streptomyces sp. NPDC059564
GGGCAGGACGCCGAACCCGGACACCGGGTGGTTCTGGTGCTGCCGAACGACGAGACGTTCGCCGCCGTCCTGCTCGCCGTGATCGGCACCGGACTCGTCGCGGTTCCCGCCCCGGGCCCGCGAACGATGCGCGCGGAGGCGTTCGAGCAGCGAGTGCGCGCCATCGTTCGGGACTGCTGCCCGGCTCTCGTGATCACCACGGAAGCGTGGCGGGACGCGGTGCGCCCCGCGCTGGAGGACTCCGCCACGCGGGTTCCGATCCGCACCTGGGAAGAGCTGCCGGCGGTCGCCGCCGCCCTGCCGGAGCGCGGCGGCGGGCCCGACGCACGGGTGAGCCCGCGAACACCCGCCTTTCTCCAGTACACCTCAGGATCGACCGGCTCTCCCAAGGGAGTCGTCATCGATCACCGCGCCCTGCGGTCGAGTTGCCGCCAGGCGGCCGTCCGCTACCGCGAGAGCCCGGCCGACGTCGCCGTGACATGGGTGCCGCTCAGCCACGACATGGGTCTGATCACCGGAATCTTCAGGCCGCTGTTCAGCGGATACGAGTCCGTGCTCCTGCCGACCGAGCGCTTCGCCCGCCGTCCGGCGGAATGGCTCTGCGCTCTCACCGTCTGCCGCGGCACACTGTCCAGCGCTCCCGACTTCGCGTACGACCTGTGCGCGCGCAAGACCACCGACGACGAGATGGCCACCCTGGACCTGCGTGCATGGCGGGTCGCGCGCAGCGCGGGTGAGGTGGTCCGCACCGCCACCGCCGAGCGGTTCGCCGCCCGGTTCGCGGCAGCGGGGTTCCGGGCCGAGGTCCTGTGTCCCTCGTACGGGATGGCGGAGGCGACCCTCACGGTCGCCGCCACCACCCCCGAACTCCCGCCGCTCCGCCTCGCCGTCAGCACCGAAGCACTGCGTGCGGGCCGCGCGGTCCTCGCCGCGCGAGGAACCCCCTCCACCACCCTGCTCTCCTCGGGCGTCCCGCTGCCGGGAACCCGGGTACGCATCGGCGACGGCCGCCAGGACCCGCACCGCGTGGGAGAGATTTACATCCGTGGCCCGCAACTCTTCAGCGGCTACTGGCGCAAGCCGGTCCGGCGATCCCGCTGGCACCCCACCAGGGACCTCGGGTTCCTCGACGGCGGCCAGCTGTTCGTCCTCGGACGAACGGACGACGTACTCGTGCACCGCGGCCGCAACTTCCACGCGGCGGACATCGCCGCGGCGTGCGCCGCCGTACCGGGCCTCAGACCGGGGCGGTGCGCCGCCTTCGCCATCGAGGGCGAGGCGGCCGGTGAACTCCTGTGCCTGGTGTCGGAAGTGACCGGCGGCTCCGGCGCACCGTCCCCCGCGCAGGTGGCCGCCCAGGTGCGGCGCCGGCTCGCCCAGGTCCTCGACCTGTACGTCTCCGAGGTCGCCCTGCTGCCCGCCGGCGGCCTTCCTGTGACGACCAGCGGCAAGGTGCGGATCTCCGAGACGAAACGGCGCTTCGAGCGGGGCGACCTGCCCGTTCTCAGGCCCCACGTGCCCCGGCGCACATCGTCCGAGCACAGAGAGGAACGCACGACATGACCATTGCGCACTCCACGACACTGTCCCGGTGGGTCGGCGACCCAGTGGCCTTCGCAGCCGACCACTGGCGCCGCCGTCCCGGTGTCTTCACCCCCGACGGCTCCCTCGTCAGTCCCTTCACGCCGGCCGACGTGGACGACGCCCTCGCCAGCGGCTTCCTGCACGAGCCCTACCTGGAGATGACCAGCGCCGAGGGTCCGCTGCCCGCCGACACCTACTTCTCGGCACGTTCGGTCCGAGGCGTCTCCCATCCGGGGTTCGCCGACCAGAAGAAGATACGGGGGCTGATCGAGCAGGGCGCGACCCTGCTCATGTACCGGGTCGACCAGTGGCACCGCCCCACCCGCGATCTGCTGGCCCGTCTGTCGGCCGAACTCCAGCGGCCGGTGGAGGCGTTCTGCTTCGTCACCCCGCCCGGCGCCCAGGGAGCTCCACTGCATCGCGACGACGCCGATGTGTTCGTTCTCCAACTGGCCGGCAGCAAGGACTGGCGTGTCTACGAGGGACCGGCGAACGGTGAATGGCGCGAGGGGAGTGCGGAAGGGGAGAAGCCGGCGGAGGTACTGCGCGCCACCGTGCACGCCGGGGACGTCCTGTACATCCCACGCGCCTTCGCCCATGAGGCAGTCGGGAGCGGCGGCCTGTCCGTGCACCTGTCGCTGACGATCCGTGAGGTCCACAAGGGCGATCTGTTCCGCAGCATCCAGAAGCTCACGGCCAGGGCGATGAACGTCGAAGCGCGCCCGTTGGACGACGAAGCCGTCCTCGCCGCCGCCACCGCCATGCTCGAGCACGTGAGCAAGGCACTGGCCGGTCTGACCCCTCAGGACCTGGTGGACCATGCGAGGCGGACCAGGCTTGCCGGCCTGCCCGATCCCGGTGCACCGGTCTCGCTCGGTGACCTGGCCGCCGGGTACGCCGATCCGCGGTGATTCCGCGCGTCGCGACGGCGGAGGCCGTACCGGTCGCCATCGGGCGTCCGGAGCCCTGCTGACACCGGGCACCGGTCCGAGGACCCCGGCCGGCCCGTCGTCGTCGCGGCTCGGGGACCGGACGGTCCGCCGGCGCCCGGTGCCGCTCCGCTCGCTGTACCCGGGTGCCGGCCGCCGTCCCGGTGCCATTCTTCGGAAGCGGGCCCGGGACCGCGGAGTTCCCGGGTGCGGGCGGCTCCCGCGCTCATCGATTCCGCACTGATCGTGCGCTGATCGCCGTGAGCCAGTATGGCCGTAACCGAACAGGTCGGGCGCGTGCAGCGCTCCATGCCTGGCGGCGCCTACGACAGGTCTGCCTTGCGAGTCGCCGTCGATCGGGCCGGCAGGGTGCAGTCGAAAGCCACAGGAGCACGAATGGGTCATTCCGCGCTGACAACGGACAGAGAGTTCTTGGTTTTCCTCGACCGCAAGCACCATATGCAATACGGGAGTCCGGAATTCTTCCGGCAGTTCGGCGGGTCGGGCGAGGAACTGTACGGAAAGCCGTTCAGCTACCTCATAGAATCGGACCTCCGCGAGGCTCTTGACCGCGGACTGAACCAGCTGCTCGTCGGAGATCGGGACCAGTTCAGCCACCGCATAGCACTGCGGCGACGGTCTGCCACACCGCTCAGTGCCGTGCTCACAGCGACAGCCCTGTGGGGTAGTTCGCCGAACAGGGCCGTGGCCATACAGCTCTTCCACCCCACGGATCCCGCCGGGCCGAAGACCGTCAGGGAGAGTCTGGTCATCGGTGAGATGGCGGCGAAAATCCTCGAAGGAACCGCGGCAGGACTGACATCAGAATTTCTGGCCTCACGTTTATTTATCAGCCCCAAGACCGTCGATTACCACATCTCGCGCATGCTCCGGCAGTTCGGCATGCCGAATCGGGTGGCGCTGATCGCGCTCGCCTATTCGACGGGAATACTGCAAATCAACTCGTGGCCGCCCCGGGTCGCCGATAAGTTCATAAAATAGGAATCCGGATGAGTCTATGCCCCACCCCTCGTCTGACATGCGGTCCGTCATCAGGCCGCGTCGCTATTTCCCCGGATGGTCCTTGTTTCTCGTAAGGGGGTAGAAGTGGAGCTCATGCGCAGAGCGTGGCAGGGCGGCGGAGCGTCCCGTTCGGACGCCGACCTGGACGCGGGGGTCGAGACCGGCCCCACTCAGCTGAATCTCTTAGGGCCGCTCGAGATCCTCGTGTCCGGTGTCACCGTTTCCCCGGGAGGAGCGAAGCCGCAGATCCTCTTCGCCTACCTGTGTCTCCATGCCAACCGGCACGTCTCGGTCGACAACATCATCGAGGCCGTCTGGGGGGAGACGCCACCTTCGAGCGCCAAGAAGAACATCCAACTGTACGTGAGCCGCCTGCGCCGGCAGTTCGCCTACGCGACCGGCGTCCGTCTGATCACGACCAGCGACGGGTACCAGCTCACGGCCGAGTCCGATCAGGTTGACCTGGTGCGGTGCCAGCACCTGTGGCAGCTCGGCAAGGAAAGCCTCCACAACGGTGCGCCCAAGGAGGCCGGAAGGCTGCTGCGCGCGGCGATCCGGCTGTGGCGGGGTAAGCCTCTGAGCGGCCTCACCCACACTCTGGTCATGCAGGCCGAGGCGGCCCGGCTGGAACAGTTCCGGCTCGGACTGCTGATGAAGTACTTCCAGGCGCAGCTCGCGGACGGTCAGCACTTCGAGATAATTCCCGAACTCCTCGCCACGGTCACTGATCATCCGCACCAGGAACGACTGCGCGCGGATCTCATGATGGCCCTGTGGCGGTCCGGTCAACGCCACGCCGCGCTGGCCACCTATCGCGAGGCGCACCAGCTGCTCGCCGACGACCTGGGAATTTTCCCCGGACGGCAGTTGCATGCCCTGCACCAGGCGATCCTGGCCGACGACGCGGAGATCATGGGTGGCCTGACGGCGGACCGGAGCGTCGCTCCGTGACGTCGTTCACGGCCCGTGGGAAGTCGCTTTCGTCGCGCAGGCGGCCATCGCGGCATGGTGCACATCAGCCACCGATTCACTGCCCGACCTGCACATTGATCACCTGTTGATCACGGTCTGGCAGCATGGCCAATCGCTGCGGGCCCCGTGGCACGCGGCGCAGAACTCACCAGAACGGATGCATAAAATGAAGCGATACAAATCCGGCGTTCCGCTGCGTCAGTGCCTCTCGGTCGCTGTCCTGGCGCTGCCGTTCATCCTGGCCGCCGTCATGGGCGGTTCCTCCGTCGGCGGAGTGGCGAACCACTCGTCGTCCGGCACGGTGAACCACCACGACCGGGCCGCGGACCTGGAGTGGAACGGCACGGGGTCGGACTACCACAGGCCCCTCAAGTGACCGGCCGACGACGGGCGGTCGACGCGGGCGATCGCCAGGAGTGACCGTCGGCCGGAACCGGACCCGTCCCCACGCCACGTGACGCCCCCGGCGTGGCCCGCTTCCGCGCTGCCGATCCGGCGCACGTTGCGGACAGGGGGTAGTGGATCAATGCTCGATCTGGAGGCGGCTTTGGCTGATGACGGACTGCCGGATGCGGCTGGTGAATTCGGGGCTTCGGGCGATCCGGTCGACCCCGCCGGCCTTGTTGTTGCGCAGGGCGGCCTTGAAGGTCTGGTCGAGGACTCCCACGAGGCGGTCCATGAGTTCGGGTGTCAGATGGTCTAGGTCGATGTTCAGCAGGTCGACGGGGAAGCCCAGGTTGCGGTAGTGGCTGGCCCGGCGCTCGTAGGAGTAACCGCCCGCTATGCGTGAGGCTCTCTTCGATGTCCTTCTGGATGGGCTCGGTGGCCCGAAGGGCGCCGGCGGGGAGCTGGGGCTGACTGTTGGTGGCGCGGATGATCCTGTCGCGTGCCGTCCCGTTTTCAGGTGCGACCACGATCTTGACCAGGAGCGAGCGGTCGCGGTGCTGTCCGCCGGACTGGAAGTAGCTGTAGACCTCGTGACTGGTCTGGAGCCCGTTCACGATCTGGGGGTCTTGGACGACGATCCTCTTGCCGATGATCCGTGCCTCGTCGGCGACGACGGTGACGCCGTTGTTGAACCACCAGAAGTCCTCACCCGTCCCGGACCTCAAGGTGTCGCCGATGGCATTGTTCACGGCGGTCGAACCCGCGTAGTCCCGTACGTTCGACTCGAAGAGCTCCAGACGGAGGGCCCTGTTATCCGAAGTGATGAACCGGTAGTACTCGTCGAGTCGCGCCAGACACACGTAACCCGTAACCCGTAACCCTCACCGAGCGACGTGCCCATGGGGGTTTCGGAGAAGACGAGCTCAGCCACGGCCTTCGCGCCACGGGCAGTCCGTTCGCGGAGGTCGGCCGCGTTGAGGCACTCGATCGTCGCCTCGATGTCCGACGTGATCTTGGCGAGCTCCCGGCGCAGACGGTCTCCCTTGGCCTTCACATGGGGATGCGGACCCTCGGCAGTCTTGCTGGCGTAGATCACCCTCACTCGTACCTGGGGGAACGAGGCTGCCAGGTTCTCCAGTACGTGCAGGAAACGCCTGGTGTGTTCGAGGAGTTTCGCGTTGGTGTGCGGTCCGAGGCCGTCTTCATCGCGACTCATGTCGAGCAGTGTCGGAAGGTGGAAGTGCAGCTTCTCGAACACGGTCTCCTGGTAGCCGGTAGACGTCTTGGCCTGGAGTACGACCAGTTCGATGGTGCCGGCTCGTGTCGTCAGGTACTGGTGGGCGTCGGCCGTGACGTAGCGGCCGTCCACGAAGGCCCAGATACCGTCGATCCCGATCTTGAAGGTTTTCGTCCGCCACGGCTGCAGGCCGAAGGCGTGCCAGATCCGCAGCACGCTCGCCGGCGAGATCCCCACCACCTTGGCCGGCTCCCGCTTCGACCAGTGCGTCCCGCCCATGGGCACCTCCTCGAGAGTGCGGACCACCACCTCTTCCACCTGGGCATCGGTGATGGTCCGTGGCACCCCGGGCCGCGGCTGGTCGGCGAGCCAGTCGAGGCGGTCCCGAAGGAAGCGCCTCCTCCATCTGGCCGCCGTCTTGCGCTCGATGCCCAGCCGCGCGGCCACCATCGTGTTGTTCCATCCCCGCGCGCACGCCAGCACGATCTGCGCACGCTGAGCCAGACCCTGCGCGGTCGAACGCCGCCTGGCCCAGTCCTCCAACGTCGACCGCTCGGCATCCGACAGCACGACCGGCGGCAGCCTGGTGTCACCCATCCCTTCAGCAGAGCGGCACAAAGCCAGCCACGTCAGGCGAACCCCGAGATCTGGAACAGAACACGACTCACGAGGCGAGCCCCGACCTCCACACCAGATCACTGGGCCGGAGTGGGCTCACGTGGCTCTGACATCGAAGTCATCAACGTCGATAGGCTCCCGCTCCACTTCGACACCGAGCTGCCGCACGTGATCCACGGGCTGATGACCGGGCTGGACCTGCCCGCCCGGACCGTCGACTCCTGCCTGGCCCTCGCCCGGCTGCGCGGCGAGGGCGCGGCTGCCCCCGCGTCCTGGCGCCCGTGACAGCCCGGCTCGAGTGTCACTGGCGTCGGGCCGTAACACCCCGGTGAGTCTGGAAGGGTTGGCCCGGCGCAAAACCTGCGCCCGAACGCGTACCACCTCCGTCGACCGGGAGAGAAGCATGACCATCAAGGACATCGGGCCCGAACCTCAGAGTTTCGACCTCGAGCAGGCGACGCTGGAGAACACCAACTACCGCTCGGTCGCCTGGTCCGGGAAGTACCTCCAGCTGACCCTCATGTCGATCCCGGTGGGTGAGGACATCGGCTTGGAGGCACACCCAGGGACCGACCAGTTCCTCCGGCTCGACGCGGGCCGCGGCCGCGTTCAGATGGGCAGCGCGAAGGACCGCCTCGACTTCGACCAGGAGGTCGAGGACGGCTGGGCGGTCTTCGTACCCGCCGGCACGTGGCACAACGTCACCAACACCGGCGACGAGCCCATGCAGCTCTACGCCGTCTACGCCCCGGTCCACCACGCCCCGGACAAGATCCACGCAACCTTCGCCGACGCGGAAAGCGACGAGGACTCGGGCAACGACGAACCCCCGACCTGGTCGGTCCAGCCCACCCACCACCCCGCGGACAAGCACGCCTGACCACCAGCGGGGGGCCCAGGAAAATAAACCAGCCCCAGGTCGCTGACCTGGGGCTTTGCTATGGAGCGGATGCCGTCCTCCACGCCGAGATAGGAACTCCGGACACCGTTGGCCTCGCCTTCGCAGACCACGGGACGTTCACCGAGCGGGACCGCACGGGGTAGCGCCCCTGGCCGGGAGGCCCGTTGCCCGATCGCGCACCGGTTGCCGCGCAGTCTTCTCGCGACGACACCGCAGGCCCGGTCCCCCTCACCAGGAGGGAGACCGGGCCTGTGCCGTTGTCCGGGCTCACCGCTCGGCCCGTGAGGTCGCCGCACCAGGCCGTCTGGACCCGCGTTACCTCCCAAGCCAGGACCGGCTACGTTCCCAACCCCCTGCGTTACCTCGGGGGCAACTGGAAGTGGGTGCGATGGGACGTTGTGGGAGCGACCGGGAGCGGGGCGGGCCACGTTCGTCGCTCGCGCCGGACCCGGGCCCGCCCGTGCGGCTTTGCTCCTCTGGAGGACGTCGTGCTTGCACACCCCGGCAACAGGCAGTGGGCCTGGTGCCGGGGTGCGCGCGTACGGGTGGGGTGTCAGGCGGGGGTGGACAGGGCCGCGGCGGCTTCTCGTTGTCCCAGGGAGCGGGTGTAGCGGCGCAGGAGGAGGGCCGCGGTGGTGGCGAGGCCGGTGAGGAGGCCGAGCCAGATGCCGAGCGTGTCGAGTCCGAGCGCGTACGCGAGCAGCCACGAGGCGGGCAGGCCCACGGCCCAGTAGCCGATGAGGGTGATGCGGAACCCGCTCTTGGTGTCGTCGAGGCCGCGCAGGAGTCCGACGCCTATGTTCTGGGCGCAGTCGAAGAACTGGAGGAACGCGGTGACGATGAGGAGGTGGGTGGCGATGGTGAGGGCCTGGTCGGTGCTGGAGTCCAGGAACGGGGCCAGGACCAGGTCCGGGATGGTGACGTACAGAACGCCGACGACTGCCATGACGGCCGCGGCGCAGGCGAGGGCGGTGTTCTTGATGCGGCGGGCGTCGTCGTGGCGGCCGAGGGCCAGCTCGCGGCTGACGTTGATCGAGGCGGCGTGGGACAGTCCGACGGCCACTTGGAAGACGATGTAGACGAGCTGGTTGACGGCGGTGTGCGCGGCGAGCGCGTCGGGCCCGAAGGAGCCGGCCATCAGCGCGGTGAGGGAGAAGAAGCCGGCTTCGGAGCCGTAGGTCGCCGCGATCGGGACGCCCAGGCCGATCAGGCGCTTGACCACGACGAGGTCGGCTTTGGTGATGTCCGGGGAGAGCAGCGGCGCGAGTTCCTTGTCCTTCTTCGCGGATATGTAGAGGGCGACGAAGGTCAGGAGGTAGACGCTGGAAGTGGCGATTCCGATGCCGGTCAGGCCGAGCCGGGGAAGGCCGAAGGTGCCGTGGACGAGGACCCAGTTCAGGCCCGCGTTGACGGCCACGGAAGCGATCGTGATCTGCAGGAGGGCTTGGGGCCGTCGCATGCCTACGGTGAATTGGCGGACGGACTGGAACCAGAGGCAGGGGAGCAGGCCGGGGGCGAGTGCGTAGAGCATGGTCCGGGTGACGTCGACGACGGCCGCGTCCTGGCCGAGCCAGGAGAGGGCCTGGCCGATGAGGACCATGAGGACGGCGCCCACGACGCCGGCAAGGGTGGCAACCGCGAGGCTGGCCCGGACTATCGCCCGTACTTCCTCGTGTGCTGAGGAAGACCCTTCTCCGGAGACTGCTGTGTCCGTGGCGTTCTGGTCCTGGTCCTGGCTCTTGCCGGTGTGCTGCTCGGCGCGGGCGGCCGCAGCGGCTATCTGGTTGCCGACGGAGGTCACGAGGCCGACGCCCATGGTGCGCACCTGGTTGAAGATGACGATGGCCAGGCCGCCGGCGGCCAGCTCGGTGGTGCCGAGGAAGCCCATCATGATCGTGTCGGTGGTCGTGAGGGCGACCTGGGCGAGCTGGGTCAGGATCAGGGGGACTGCCAGGGCTGCGAGGGCACGGCTGTCGCGGAGGAGGGTGGTCAGCATGGGGTTTACCGGTTCCTGCGGAGTTTGGTGAGGAGTTCGTCGACTTCCCGCTCGGTGTCGGGGTCGAGCAGGTCGCGTTCGCGCATCCAGTCGTCGTTGAAGACGGTGTCCATGTACTTCTCACCGCCGTCGTTGACGAGGGCGACCATGGTGCTGCCCGGCGGGAGCGAATTGAGGCGGGTCAGGGCCTCGTAGACGACTCCGCCGGCCGAGCCGCCGATGAGCAGGCCGGTACGGGCGACCGCGCGGCAGGTGGCGAAGGCCTCGATGTCGCCGACCTTGACGCCTTCGTCGAGGAGGTCGAAGTCGACGAGCGCGCCGAGTTCGGCACCTTCGGGGGTGCCGGTGCCGGACTGGTAGTAGCCGTGGGCGGGGCCGCCGAAGGCGATCGAGCCCTTCGGTTCGACGCCGACGACGGTGAATCCGCCGACGAGCCTGCCCATCTCACGGGCGGTGCCGAACAGGGCCCCGCCGGTGCCGACCGCCGCGATGAGCACGTCGATGTTCCCGTCGAGGGCTTCGACGAGCTCGTGCGCGACGGGGAAGTAGCCGACGCCGTTGGCGGGGTTGTTGTGCTGCTCGGTGAAGATGGTGTTGTCCTGACCGCGGGCCATGTCCTCGGCGAGTTCTTCGCGGGCGGCGGTGGCGAGTTCCGCGGTGCCGTCGTCGACGACGTAGACGAGCTCGGTGCCGAGTGCCTTCATGCCGCGGAGCTTGTCGGCGCAGGCGTGGTTGTCGACGACGGCGGTGAAGGTGTAGCCGCGTTCGGCGGCGATGACGGAGAGGCCGAGGCCGGTGTTGCCGGAGGTGGACTCGATGATCCGGCCGCCGGGGCGCAGGTCACCCGCGGTCTCGGCGGCGTCGATCATGGCGCGGGCCATGCGTATCTTCGCGGTGCCGGTGGGGTTGTACATCTCCAGCTTGAGCAGGAGGCGGCTGCCGGTCTCCGTTGCGGCGAGTTCCAGCAGGGGGGTGTAGCCGATGAGGTCGGATACGCGGGTGACCACGGCGGGCCGCTGAAGGGCTCCGGGCATCGTTGGCTCCATGGGGGGTGGGGAAGGGCGCGGGGTGGAGGCGGGCTCAGGTGAAGTGGCGGTCCAGGCGCCAGCGCGGCCGGCCGCTGCCGTCGGCGCGGTCGATGACGACCTTGGGCGGGATGGCCAGGTCGTGGAACGGCGACTCGTTCGAGTCCATCTGGTATCCGGCCGTGTTGGGGTAGACGAGCAGGTCCCCGGTGCGGGGCCGGCGCGGGAAGCCGACCTTGCGCCAGGTGAGCATGTCCGACTCGAGGCAGGTGGCGGCTCCTACGCTCGCCGGACACAGACCCGCAGGGGGCTGCGGGTCGAGGGAGACGAGGTGGGGGTCGGGCAGGTATTCGCTGTTGAACCACTGCTCCGACAGGCTCAGGCTGGTGCCGTCCACCGTGATGAGCTGGTAGCCGTCGCGGTCCTTGACGCCCTGGACGGTGAAGACGCTCGCTCCGGCCTGGTCGAGCAGGGCGCGGCCGGGCTCCAGGAGCAGGGTGATGCCCGCCTCCTTGAGGAGGCTCGCCAGGTTCTGGCTACGGCCTTCGGGGCGGGCGTCGAGGAGTGCGGCCAAGGCTTGAGCGCCGGGCTTTTGGCAGTGGTACGGGTAGAAGTCGGACGGCTGGAAGGACTTGGCCGCGTGGAAGTGGCGCTTGTCGTGCCGTTCCAGGTAGGTGTGCCAGCTGTCGGCGTCGGTGTAGCTGATGGGCAGGCCCCCGCCGATGCTGATCCGGCTGGCCTCAAGGCCCTGGACGCGGGCCTTGAGGCACAGCTCCGTCAGGTGGGCGGCCAGGTCGGCGCGCGGCTGGATGGCGTAGCCGGAGAGGTGGAAGCTGAAACCTTCCATGCGTACGGCGTCGCCGGCCTGGACGCAGCGGTCGATCGCGGTGGACAGTTCGGCGTCGTTCATGCCGAAGCGGCTGTGCGGCTGTGCCGGCGGCAGGACGCGCAGCAGGATCCGGGCCGGGCGGACCGGCCCGCGCAGGACTCCGGCGAGGAGGGTGTCGAGTTCGTCAAGGGCGTCGACGGCGAGGAGCGCGCCGTGCTGCACGGCCAGGCGCAGCAGCGCGGGGTCCTTGGCCGGGCCGGTCACGACGAGGTGCTCGCCGCGGACGCCGTGGCCGAGTGCCTCGCGCAACTCGGCCGCGGAGGCGACGTCGACACCCGCGCCGGCGGCGGCTGCGCGTTCGACGAAGACGGCGGCCTTGTTGGCCTTCTTCGCGAAGTACACGAAGCCATCCACATCCGCCTCCTCCAACGCCTGCCGCATGGCGGCGAGGTTCGCGTCGAAGGCGTCGGGGAGCAGGAAGTGGAAGGGCCCGCCGAAGGCGTGGGCCAGCTCCGGCAGGAGTCCGCTCTCCAGGACCGCGTCCGTGGCCGGATCGGGAAGCACGGGCAGGGCGGGCCGGCCGGAGGTGGCGGTCGTCACTGCCACAGCGGCACCTCGGTGCCCAGCTCCTGCGCGAGGGCGAGCTGCGCGAAGTGGTGTCCGAGGGCGATGTCGGTGACGACGAGGCCGCTGTTGTAGGCGAAGATTCGTTCCTTCGCGCTGTGCCGGCCGACGGTGAGCCCGGCGATGACGGGCGGGAACTCGGTGTCGACGGCGGGGAGTTCGCCCTTCGAGTCGGCCATGTCCGTACCGGTGACGTTCATCTGGGCCTCGCTGGTGGCGATGACCCGGTCCGCCTGGTGCAGGGTGGAGGGGGCGAGCCCGTGACCGACGAGGATCGACAGTGCGCCGGGCCTCAGCCAGCCCGCCTCGACGGCCGCCGGGGTGTGGGCGCCGGCGGTGGCGACGATGACGTCCGCGTCCGAGGCGGCGGCACGCAGGTCGGTGACGACCTCCACGTCCCGGTCGGGGAAGTGCGTGCGCAACTGCTCCCGGACGGCCTCGATCCCTTCGGGGTGGGTGCCGAAGACCATCAGGCGGTCCAGGCCGGGGAGCGTGGTCAGCAGGAACGGCAGGGCGAGCCGGCCCTGGGTTCCGGTGCCGATCACGAGGGCGGATCGGGCGCCGGGCGCGGCGCATTCGCGGGCCAGCAGCGCGGAGACGGCGGGCGTGCGCAGGGAGCCGATGCGGGAGCAGTCCATCATCGCGACGGGCAGGCCGGTGACGTCGTCGTAGAGGGTCAGGGCCGTGTAGTAGTGCTGCTCGTCGCGGCCCTTGTCGAGGCCGTGCTTGTAACTCGTCTTGATGGCGACGACGTTGCGCGTACCGTCGCGGCCGAGCATGGCGTACGAGACCGAGTGCCCGTCCTGCGGCTTGACGGTCAGCTTCCGGGGGTTGTCGGACTGACCGGCGTGCAGGGTGCGGTACGCGCCTTCCACGGTGTCCACGACGTCGGCCAGGGATATGTCGATCCCGGCGAGGTCGGAGGTGGACAGGACGCGCAGGCTGCCCTCGTGGGGCGTCACGGTGTCCTGGGAGGTCATGGGGGGTGTCCCTTCGGGAAGCGGATCGGACGGGTCGGGCGGGGGTGCTGCCCGGGCGGTCAGGAGGCCCAGGCTTCGAGGGCGGCCTGCCCGTAGCCGTGCTCGGCGGCCTCGGCTTCGGGGCGGGTGCGGCGGCCGGGTACGCGTACGGAGGCGCGCTTGAGCCAGCGGTCGGAGCCGTCGTAGCGGGCGGTGAAGGGCACCCGGCCGTGCACGACCATGTCGTTGTCGACCACCAGCACGTCGCCGGGCTCCAGGCTCACCGCGACGCAGACGCGGGCGAGCTCGTCCTCGAGACGCCCGTACGCGGCCCGGTAGCCGGCGTCGGCCTCGTCCAGCGGGGTGTAGGCGGGGTCGAAGCGCAGGGTCAGCCCGTCCTCGCCGGCGAAGAGGGCCGGTACCGGAGCGGACTTGCCGCCGAACTGCCGGGCCTCCTCGTACGCGTCGTCGGGGAGGATCGGGACGACGGGCCGGGTCAGCTCCGAGACGTCGTCGTCCGAGAGCTTCGTGAGGCGGATGCTCGCCGCGGTGGTGGCGATGTTGTCGTGGTTGCGCATGCAGCACAGCAGCAACAGGTGTGCACGGCCCGGGTGGAAGGCGTCCTCGGTGTGCGGGGTGAGCAGCACGCTGCTGGACGCGCCCGTCTGCACGGTCTCGTGGCCGGGGGAAGGGACGATGTTGTGGACGAAGCGGCCGTCCTGCTGGCCGTCCCAGGCGATGGGCGTGCCCATGAGGGTGGAGACCAGGAGCAGGACGACGTCCCAGAGGGCGCCGGCTTCGCCGACGGCGGACCAGTGGCCGGGGGTGGGGCCGAGTTCGGTGTCGTCGATGTGCAGTCCACGCAGCACGAACAGGCCGTCGGCGGTGTCCACCGGACGCAGCGCGTCACGCAGCCCCCGACTCAGGCGTCGGCAGGCGTGGGCGAGGTCGGCGAGCAGGGCGGGGCTGGTGGCGGAGCTGTGAATGTCGAGCAGTTCGGCCGCGAGGGAGGTGAGCTCGGTGACGTGGCCGGCGTCGAGCTGGCGTACCGGGGCGGAAGCGGCGGTGGGCACGAAGGCACCTTCCGTTTACGTGGACAGGTGGAAGCGCGGGCGCACGGCATGGCGCGGCCCAGCGGAAGCATGGGTCGGGTGGGAAGCCCGAAAGAGATGTCGGTCCGACGCGGCTCGGGGCGGCCGGACATTCAGGAAGCTAACAATGACGGGCGAGTAAGGCAAGCCTTACTCGCTGGCCGTCTACAATTGTGTCGTCGGTCACTCGATCAAGGTCTGCGCCGACTGTCGGAGTGTCAACTCTGCACGTCATCAGCGAGGTTGACGGAATGTCGGGTGCGTGCGAGCGCCGCTCACGCCGCGCTGCGCGCCCGCACGCCCCTTGCCGTCACCCAGATTCTTAGGGTAGGCACACCTAAGCAACTTCCGATTTTGCTCTGAACGTGGATCGAGGACGTACGTGAACTTCAACAGGCGCCAGGTGCTGTGGGCCGGCGGAGCCATGAGCGCGGCTGCGCTGCTGGCGGCTTGCTCGGGCGGAGGTTCCGATTCCTCGTCCAAGCCCGCGGCGTCCGACGGCGGCAAGCCCAAGCAGGGCGGCATGCTCCGCATCGGAGCTCTCGGCAGAGCCGGGGCCATCACCCGGGACCCGCACGGCACCCAGAGCAACGAGAGCGACTATCTCGTCCTCGCCCTCGTCTACGACACCCTGACCGTGCCCGGAGCCAAGCCGAACACGGTCCCGCGCCTGGCGGTGTCTTGGGAGCACTCGGAGGACCTGAAGACCTGGAAGTTCAAGATCGCCAAGGGTGCGGCCTTCCATGACGGCAGTCCGGTCACGGCCGACGACGTCGTGTGGTCGCTGCGTCGTCTGCGCAACACCCCCTCGGGTGCCGCCCGTCTGCCCGGCATCAAGGCGGAGAGCATCACGGCCGAGGGTGCCGACACGGTGGTCCTGGTATCGGACTACGCCAACGCGGAACTTCCGCTGCTGACCCGCCTGACGACGTTCGTCCTGAAGAAGGACACCGCCGACAACGCGCTGGAGAAGGCTCCGGGTACCGGTCCGTTCAAGCTGGACTGGTACCGGGGCGGCAACGCCCGCCTGGTCAAGAACGACAAGTGGTACGGCGGCACGGTGAACCTCGACGCCATCGAGGTGACCATGTTCGAGACCCCGCAGGCCATGGCCAATGCCCTGCTGGCCGGGCAGATCGACGTCGCTTCCAACGTCGGCGCGGTCGCCGCCCGTACCGCGGAGACGCGCAAGGACATCCAGGTCCTGCGCCGCCCCAACGACATGGCGATGCCGATCATCATGCGCACCGCGGCCGGCAGCCCGTTCGCCGATGTCCGGGTCCGTGAGGCCATGCGCCTGGTCGTCGACCGTGACGCCATGGTCAAGCAGGTCCTGTCGGGCTACGGCACGGTCGCCAACGACATCATGGGCACCGGCGACCCCAACCTGGCCACCGACATCCGGCAGCGCGAGCGGGACCTGGAGAAGGCCAAGAAGCTGCTGGCCGAGGCGAACTTCGACCTCTCCAAGACCTACGACCTCGTGACCACAGAGGACATTTCGGGGCTCGCCGAGTCCGCCACACTGTTCGCCAACCAGGCCCGCGAGGCCGGGATCAAGATCAACGTGGTCAAGCAGGAGTCGGGTGCGTTCTGGGACAAGACCTGGAAGGCGGGCGACTTCTACACCACGTACTGGGGCACCAACGACTCGGTGGTGTTCTTCGCCTCCAAGACCATGGTCAGCGAGGCCGGACAGAACGAGGCCGGCTGGGCGGACGCGGACTTCGACGCCGCCTACCGCAAGGTCATCGGCACCGCTGACGAGGCACAGCGCGCCGCGGCCCTCAAGGAGCTCCAGAAGATCGAGTTCGACAAGTCCGGCTACCTGCTGTGGGGCATGGCCGACGGCATCGACCTCGCCGCCGCCAAGGTGAAGAACCTTCCCAAGCTCGCCGGTTACGGCCGGGTCCAGCTCGAGAACGTGTGGCTGGGTTGAGCCACAAGGCCGAAGGCGTGGCGGCCGTTCCCGCACCTGGGGGGTCGGCCGCCACGCCGCGCCGCGGCCGGGCCACGGCCGCGCGGGGTGTCGTGTTACACTCTGAAGCTGCCGACGTCGTAGGGGGGGGTGTTGT
>NZ_JBHWBP010000158.1:0-16169 GCF_042735575.1 Streptomyces sp. NPDC059564
GTCCGCGACAGCCACCGCCCGGCCGCTCCGGGGTCGGAGCGCCAGAAGTCCTCCCACAGCCCGGGCAGCGGCCCGGCCAGTGCCTCGGCGGCCGCGCGGACCCGGTCCCGCGCGCCCGCCAGTGCCGGGGCGGCTTCCCGCAGCATCCCCGCGTACTGGCTGCCCTGGCCGGGATAGAGCCGGCAGACCCGGCCGGGGGCGAGGTCCGTGCGGCCGGTGTACACGCCCATGGCGTCCCACTGCCCGGGCGTCAGCTTCCCGGGGCCGGTGGACAGGTACCGCCGGACCCGGCCGCGCAGCACCTGCCCGGCATCCGGGCCGGCGCCCACGTCGATCGCGACGCGGTACGCGTGCCCCGGGTCGGGAGGCGGCGGAGCCTCGCCGTGCTCGGCGAAGGCGGCCAGCGCGCGGAGCATCTCGGCGGCTCCGGGCGCGGTCCAGAGGGCCGGCTCCGAGCCCCGCACCACGGCCCGGGCTTCGATCCGTACGCCGTCGCGGGACGGCAGGTACTCCTCCAGCACGGCGTGGTAGTTGATCCCGCCCAGGCCGAAGGCGTTCACGGCGGCCCGGCGCGGCTCCCCGCCGGGCGGAGCGGGCCAGGGCGTGGCCTCGGTGAGGACCCGGAAGCGCCTGCGCTCCAGTTCCAGCGCGCCGTGCGGCTTCCCGAAGCCGGGGGTGGGCACGAGTTCACCGTTCCGCAGGCAGAGCACCGTCTTGATCACCGAGGTCATGCCCGCGGCCGCCTTCTGGTGGCCGACGTTGCCCTTCACGCTTCCGAGGTAGACCGTCCCCGTGTTGGCCAGGGCCTGTGACAGCGCCTCCACCTCCGAGCTGTCCCCGAGCGCCGTCGCGGCGCCGTGGCCCTCCACGTAGCCGACGCCGGCCGGGTCCAGGCCGGCCCCGCGGTAGGTGCGCTCCATCGCCAGCCGGCGGCCTTCCGCGTTGGGGGCCAGCAGGCTGCGCCCCTTGCCGTCGCTGCCGCCGCGCACCTCCCGTACGACGGCCAGGACCGGGTCCCCGTCGCGTTCGGCGTCGTCCAGCCGCTTGAGGCACAGCAGTCCGGCGCCGCCGCCCATGATGAACCCGTCGCCCCGGTCGTCGTACGGGTGTCCCTCGCCGGTCCCGCTCAGGGCCCGGATCGCCGCGAGGGCCGAGTGGTTGACCAGGCCGACGCCCATGCCGACGGCTCCGCACAGCACGAAGTCCAGCGTGTGCTGGCGCAGTTCCTGCACCGAGAGGGACAGGGCCGCGAGGCCGGTGGCGCAGGCGGCGCGCACCGTGTAGCTCTTGCCCCGCAGATCGAAGGAACTGGCCAGCGAGGAGGCCAGGGTGGAGCCGTACCCGGCGACCGAGGTGTCCTGGTTGACCGCGCGCAGGGCGAGGTCCGGGTCGCTCCACAGCTCGTCGCGCAGCGCCCGCCAGGGGGCCTCGATGCCGCGGGCCCGGGCCAGACCGCGCAGCCGGCGCAGCCAGGGCATGAACCGCAGGGACTGCATCAGCTCGAACTCGCGGTCGGAGTCGGGGAGTTGGCCGACGATGCAGCCCGCGCGGCCGGGGTCGACCGAGGCCGCGGCGCGCTCGACGGCGGCGGCGAGGTTGGCGGCGCAGGAGAGCAGGACGAGGTACTCGTCGGTGAGGTCGGGCACCTGCTTGGGCAGGACGCGGAAGCGGGCGTGGTCGACGCGGGACGGCACCTCGGCGAGGGCGGCGTTGCGCAGGTGGCCGGACTGGCGTTTGAGACCGGCGTCGGCGAGGTCCAGATCGAGGCTGGGCAGCCTCCGCCTGAGGTCCTCCCGGCTGGCGAGCCCGGTCCGCAGGTTGCGCCAGAAGGTCTCCGCGTCCGCCGCGTCGGGCTGGACCGTCTCCAGGGCGGTGACGGCCACCGGCACGCGCTCGGGGCGGCGGGCCGACCGGGTCCGGGGCGGGGCGGCGCCCTGGTCCCCGGGCTGTTCCAGGAGCAGGTGGTAGTTGATGCCCCCGTACCCGAAGGCGCTCACGCCGATCCGCCACGGCCGGCCCGGTACGCGGGCGAGGGGCGCGGCCGAGCGCTGGAGCGTGAGGCGGTCGGCCACCGCGGCGGCTTCCGGGCGCAGTGCGTCCACGTTCGCGGTCGGGGGCAGCCGGCCGGACCCGAAGAGGAACAGCCCGCGCAGGATCCCGACGAGGCCGGCGCTCTCGACGGTGTGTCCGATCAGGCTCTTCGCGGAGCCGAAGGGCACGGGCCGCGGGCGCGGCACCGAGCCGTACGTACGGGCCATCGCCTCCAGTTCGGCTCCGTCACCGGCCTGGGTGGAGGTGCCGTGGGCCTCCACGTAGTCGACGTCCGCCATGCCGAAGGGCATGCCGTCGAAGGCGCCGCGGATGGCGCGTTCCTCCGCGTCTGCGCTCGGCGCCCAGGTCGAGGTGGTGCGGCCGTTGGTGCTGTGGCCGATGCCGCGGATCACACCGAGCACCGGCCGGCCGTCGCGTCGGGCGTCGCCGAGCCGCATCAGCACGAGTGCCACGCCGCCCTCGCCTGGCACCAGGCCGTCGGCGGCGGAGCCGAAGGGGAAGGAGCCCTTCGAGGACAGGGTCCGTGCCGCGCTGTTCACGACGAAGAGGTCCGGGGTGAGGATCCCCACGGCGGTCACCAGTACAGCGTCGAACTCGCCCTGGTGCAGGCCCATGCAGGCGGAGTGCACGGCAGCCAGCGAGCTGCCGCAGGCGGCGTCGATGCCGTAGTGGGTGCCGCGCAGGCCGAAGCAGTTCGCGATGCGCCCGCCGATCGTCCCGGACTCCCCGTTGAGCGCGAGGTCCTCGCGCTTGTCGGCGTAGCGGAGGCGTTCCCGCTCCTGGGTCTCGTCGAGCACCTCGGCCAGGCCGGGGTGGCGGCGGCGCACGGCCGCCGCCCAGCGCTCCGTCTGCACCTTCATGTTGGCGTTGACCCGGCTCGTGGAACCGCCGGCCACGTTGGCCACGATGACGGCGGTGTCGTCCTTCGGCAGGGGTCCGCTCTCCTCGGCCCGGCCGAGGACCCGGTGCGCCAGTTCCATGCCGAGGGCGTGGACCGGGTCCATCCGCTCGATCACGCGCGGCGCGATCCGGAACGCGCCGGGGTCGAGCCGCCAGGGGTCGAGGAAGCCCCCGAGGTTGGTGGAGGAGGTGTTCGTGTGGCCGCCGGCGTCCTTGTCGTAGACCTCGCAGCCGTCCCAGAAGGCTTCGTCGGCCGCTCTGATGGAGCAGGCCGCGCGCTCGTTGTTCCCGTAGAAGTCCTCCAGGCGGGCGGCTCCCGGAAGCCTGCAGTCCGCGGCCACGATCGCCATCGGTTCGAATTGCATTCTCTCCACTCCGAGGCTGGGGGGATGTGGGTCGGGTCAGTGCGCGGCCGGGCCCGGCCCGGCGCCGGACGGGACGGTGCGCTGTACGGAGGTCAGCCAGCCGCCGTCGAGGTTGAGGACCTGTCCGGTGAGGTAGTCCGCGCCGCCGGAACAGAGGAGAAGAATCGTTTCTGCAATCTTCTCGGGCGGCGGCGGCCCCAGCGGGGCCTCCCGGTCGCACAGCTCCAGCCAGTCACCACCGCCGGAGAAGTAGCGCAGGGAGAGGCTCGGGAAGGCGGTCGTGCGCAGTCCGTTCACGGTGATCCCCGACGGGGCCAGTTCGAGCGCGAGGGACCGTACGAGGGCTTCGCTCGCGGCCTTCGCCGCGCCGACCACGCCGTAGCCGTGCGAGGCGCGGATGGCGCCCACGCTGCTCATGTAGAGGAAGCGGGAGCCCGCGGGCATCAGGGGCGACAGGTGCCGTGCCAGGGTGACCAGGGAGTACGAGTTGACGCTGAAGGTCCGCTCGAACATGGGCAGGGTCGCGTCGATGACCCGCGCCTCCGACCCGCCGGCGGCACAGTGGACCACGACGTCCAGGCGGCCGAACTTCTCCCGCACCAGCCCGGCCATGGCGGCGACCTGCTCCTCGTCGGACACGTCGGCGCAGATGTACGAGGCCTGTCCCCCGGCGCCCTTGATGGCGCGGGCGACGATCCGGCCGTCCACGGCGGTCGAGGCGGAGTTGACGACGACCCGGGCCCCCTGGCCCGCCATGAGCTCGGCCACCCGCCGTCCCAGGCCCCGGCTGCTGCCGACGACCAGAACGACCTTGTCCCGGTATCCGGGTAAGTCCTCCCGCATCACGTCCATGCTTCCGTCGCCAGCCGGCCCGCGATGTAGTCGGCCATCTTGCCGATGGTGGCGTAGTCCCGCATGACGAAGTCCTCGTCCATGGGCAGGCCGTACTCCTCGCGGACCCGGCCGAGCGTCTCCACCTGTTTGATCGAGTCGATGCCGAGGTCGACCTCCAGGTCGAGGTGGTCCTCGAAGACCTCGGGCGGGTAGCCGCTCACCTCCGAGACCAGTTCCACCAGGCGGGCGCGGATCTCGGCGGCCGAGGCCCCGGCTGACGCCGGGGCGGGCGCTTCGTGCTCGTCGGGGTCGAAGAAGTCGACCGCCGCGGCCGGGGTGCGAACGGCCTCGGGAGCCGGCTCCGCTTCGACCACCGGGGCCGGAATCCGAACGGCCTCGCGTGCCGGCTCCGCTTCGACCGCCGTGGCCGCGGTGGCGGTGGCGGCACCCGCCGGAGCGGCGGGCCCCGTACGCAGGGCCCCGGGGCCGCCGATCGCGGCGTACGCGGTCCAGGCGTCGAGGAGCAGCCGCCCCCAGGGCTCCGGATTCTCCTGCACCGAGCTGAGCAGTTCCTCGTCGGCGGAGCGCAGCAGCTCCTCGCCGAACAGCACTTTCCAGGCGAGCTGGGTGGAAGCCGAGACACGGTCGTGTATCCGTACTTCGGGCACGGGGCCCTCCCATCGTGTGGATGTGGTCCTCTAGTTGGCCTTCCACTGCATGCGCGAGCCCGCGAACCACAGGGTGAGTCCGGTGAGTCCCGCGAGGACGAGCAGGTCGGTCCACAGGCGGCCGGTCACCGGGCCCACGAGGACCTGCCGCAGCGCCGAGGCCGCGTACGTGGTCGGGCTGACGTGGCTGATCGTCAGCAGCCAGTCCGGAAGTCGGCTGGCCGGGATGATCACGGGTCCGAAGAACAGCAGGAGCATCGTCACGAGCAGCGTGAAGGAGCTCGACTCCTCCTGGGTCCGGGACAGCACGCCGATGACCGCTCCGATCCCCGCGAGGGGCAGCACGCAGAGCGGGACCACGGCGAGGACCAGCCAGCTCACCGAGAGGTGCACGCCGAGCAGCGCGGACCCGAACAGCAGGGTGAGGACGAGGGCGGGGGCGGAGAGGACGAAGAAGGCCAGGACGGTCGCCAGGATGACCATGTAGCGGCGTACCGGCAGGGTGGCCAGGAAGTCCAGTGTGCCCATCGCCTTCATGAAGGCGAAGTTCTGCGCCACCTTGTTCTGGTTCTCGAACATGAGCGACAGCAGGATGCTGCCGGTGAGTACGTAGGTCAGTGCTTCCTGGCCGCGTCCCTGGGCGAATGCGCCGAGGGCGACGATGCTCATCATCGGGGCGAAGATTCCGGTGACCACCATGGCCCGCCAGGACCAGCGCCAATTGGAGAGCTGCATGAGCCAGAGGTCGGCGAACTGGGCCGCCATTGCGGGTCGTTCAGTCTGAAGTCGCATAGTGAAGGTACAAGTCTTCCAGGGTCGCCGAGTAGAGCCGGTAGTCGACGGATTCGTGCAGCCGCAGTTCGGACAGGAGGGCAGGCGCCCGGTCGCGGGGGACGGACAGGACGACGTTGTCGTCCGATTTCCAGTGCTGCGCGATGTCGGGCGGGAACCGGGGCGCCTCGCCGGGGGCCAGCCACACTTCGAGCCGCATGTGGTCCAGCAGTTCGCGTTTGAGCTGGGCGGGCTGGCCGGTGACGAGGAACCGTCCCTGCCGCATGATGCCGACGCGGTGCACGATCCGTTCCGCCTCGATCGCGTCGTGGGTGATGAAGAGGATGGTCGTGCCGTATTCGGCGTTGAACGTCTTCAGCACCTCCCAGACGTGTTTGCGGTTGACCGGATCGAGGTCGTTGGTCGGCTCGTCCAGCACGGCGACGGGCAGCCGCCCGGCCATGGCGAGGGCGAGCTGGAGCAGCCGCTGCTGGCCGCCGGAGAGCCGTGAGCTGGACTTGTCCCGGACCTTCCCCAACTGCCAGGTGTCGATCATGGCGTCCCGTTCGCGGCGTGCGTCCTGGCGGGTCATGCCGCGCAGGTGCGCCGCGAAGTAGATGGCTTCGCCGACCTTGAGCCGGTTGAGCGCGCCGCTGCTCTGTGGCATGAAGGCCACGGACCGGCTCACGTGGAGCGGATTCTGGGCGACGGGCCGGCCGAACAGCCGGATCTCGCCCGATGTCGAGCGCAGCAGGTTGACCATCTGCCGTACGAGCGTGGTCTTTCCGGCTCCGTTGTCCCCGAGGATTCCGAAGACCTCACCGGTGCGGATGTCGAGCGATACGTCGTCGGTGGCGGGTTCGGTCTGGTGCGGGTAGATCTTGACGAGGTGTTCGATCTCGTAGGCGACGTCGGTCAATTGGTTCTCTTTCCGTCAGCGTGCGACAGCGGCGGTGCGGCCGTCCGGAGGTCACAGCTCGTAGTAGACGCTGTGGCTCTTGTCGAGGGCCAGGCGGTCCTCGAGGATCTGTCCGCTGTATTTCCGTGCCTGTTTCGCGTAGTGCTCGAACTTGAGGTCCATGTCCATGTTCTCGGTGGCCACCAGCCCGAAGATCTGGTTGGGGGTGATGTCCATCAGGTCGATGTCCATGGCCGTCAGATCGAACCGTTCGAGGGCGAGCGTCTCCTCGACCTCGGGGTTGTAGTAATAGCCTCCCTCGATCAGCCGGCTCTCCCGGCTGCCGAAATCCATCATCCACGTGCGGTGCGCGAGTTCGATCTCCATCGCGATGTGTGCCGTCGACGGTCCGAAGCCCGGGACCCTGCGTTCGTGGTAGACGATGGTAGGCCGGATGCCGTGGTGCCCGAGGACCGCCGTGGCCACCAGCGTCCGGTCGGGACAGGGCCCGAAGGCCATGGCGTCACCGTCGGCGAGGATCATCGGCACCGTCCGGTTGCCGAAGGACTTCCGGAGCCGGTCCATGTCCCAGACGCTCTTCGGGACGTTCTGGTGGATCAGGTCCACCACCGAGAGCAAGAGGCCGGAGCCGGTCCCGCAGAAGGTCGGGAGCGTGGATTCAGCGGTCATGTCCCCTCGTTCCGCGTGTGGCCGCGAGGGGCGCCGCGAGTCCCCGGCGGCGCAGTTCCGGGAGCACTCCCTCGCCCACCCAGTACGCCTCCTCCAGGTGCGGGAAGCCCGAAAGGATGAACTCCTCGATGCCCAGGTCCGCGTACTCGCCGATACGGTCCGCCACCTCGGTGTGGCTGCCCACCAGGGCGGTTCCGGCACCGCCGCGCAGCAGACCCACACCGGCCCAGACGTTCGGGTAGATCTCCAGGTCGCTGCGGCGCCATCCGCTGCGGAAACCTTCGTGCAGGGCGCGCATCCGGGCCTGACCGGTGGACTCGCTCGCGGCGAGGACGTTCTGCACCTGGCCGACGTGCGCCGGATCGAGGCCGTGGAGCAGCCGGTCGGCGGCGGCCCACGCCTCCGCGGCGGTGTCGCGGGTCACGACGTGGAAGCGGATGCCGAAGCGCAGCGTCCGGCCTTCCTCGGCCGCGAGCTTCCGGATCCGGCCGATCTTCTCCGCCACCTGCGCCGGCGGTTCGCCCCAGGTGAGGTACGTGTCCACGTGCCGGGCGGCGACGGTCCCGGCGGCCTGCGACGATCCGCCGAAGTACACCCCGGGCGCCGGGTCCGGCGGCGCGGCGACGGTGGCGCCGCGGACGTCGTAGTACTCACCGCTGAAGTCGAAGGGGACTCCGCTCCAGGAGCCGCGCAGCACGGTGAGGAACTCCGCCGTGCGCGCGTACCGCTGTTCCTTGGAGAGGTGGTCGCCGAAGCGGGCCTGCTCCTCCTGTTCCCCGCCGGTGACCACGTTCAGCAGGAGCCGTCCGCCGGAGAGCCGCTGGAAGGTGGTGGCCATCTGGGCGGTGAGGGTGGGAGAGATGAACCCCGGCCGGAAGGCGACCAGGAATCTGAGCCGCTCGGTCTCCCGGGCCAGCGCCGCGGAAACCAGCCAGGCGTCCTCGCACCAGGTGCCGGTGGGCGTGAGGATCCCGTCGAAGCCCTGGCGCTCGGCGGCCTGGGCGACCTGGGTGAGGTAGCCGATGTCGGGCGCCCGGAACCGGTCGGCTCCGGCCTCGGGTGCGGTGTCGCTTCCGGCGGCGGAGCCGTGCGTGCCGTGGGTGCCGACGGTGAGGGAGCGTCCGTCACTCGCCGTGGGCAGGAACCAGTGGAACGTGGCTGCTGATTGCTTCGTCATCGCACTCCAGGAAAGGAAGGAGGGATATCCGATTCGAAGGAAGTCGATCGTGCGCAGCCGCAGCAGGTCACTCGTGCGTGAAATCTCCCGCGGCGCGCGCCTCGAGTCTTCGGTAGACGGATTCGTCGATGCTCAATTCACCCGATGACAGGACCGCCTGGCGGTGTGCGCGGCTGCGGTGTCCGGGAATCCGCAGCGGCAGACCGTCGCGCGTGGCGACGTCCTCCATGGCCTGGACCAACTTCGCGTTGCCCTTCGGGAAATCGTCGAGAGCCCCGCCGAAGGACGGATCGACGGCGATGAACGCGTACCCGGTGTTCCATGTCGAATCGACTTCGGCCCCCATGGGAAATCCGAACAGGGAACCGGTGATGATCTGGATCAGCAGGGAGAGGGAGAACCCCTTGTGACCGCCGAACACCATGGCCGAAACGGCTTCGTGCGGATCCGTGGTGAACGCTCCGGCGCCGTCCACGAAGGCTCCGCCGGGCAGGGTGCCTCCGGCGCGGCGGGTCTCCCACAGCACGCCCATGGGTGACTCCGTGGTGGACATGTCGACCACCAGCGGCTCGCCGCCGGTCGGGACGGCGTAGCTGATCGGGTTGACCCCGAGGAAGGGCGTCCGGGCTCCGCCGACCGTGCTGTCGGCCCGGGAGGTATTCATGACGATCCCCAGGAAACCGGCTCTGGCCAGCTGTTCCGTCCAAGGGGACAGAACTCCGTAGCGCTGGGTGTTGATCATGCCGACGATGCCGGCACCCCAGGTCCGGGCCCGCTCCGCCGCGACCCGCACCGCGTGGTCCGCGGCCACCGGCCCGATCTCGCGCCGTGCGTCGATGACGGCGAGCGCACCGTGCTCGCGCACCGTCACGGGTGGGCCCTGCCGCTCGCCGAAGAACTGCGATTCGAAGCAGAATTTGGCCACACCGTGCGAATGTTTGCCCTGCGTCTCGCCCAGGAGGTAGTGGTCGACGACGAGGTCCACGGATTGCGCCGGCACTCCGGCGCGGCGACAGGTTTCCGTCATCAGATCGCGCACATCCGCGATCCGGATCTTCATTCTTCCGTCGAATCGTTCACGGGCGGTTCTTCGAAAGTATCGAAGTCTCGCAATTTCAGAGCCCCTAACCCCTGCTGCACACCCATTCGTCCATGCGTCGTCATCCAATGTTTTTACTGATCACGATGGTCACATGTCCGAAAGTTCTGCACAACCGCGCGATTCAAAGGTGGCCGAAGAGGCGGTCGTTGCGTCCTGTTGCTGCCGCCCGAGCCGAAACCTCCGGGAATCTGCTACCCAGGGTCATACTCGCCCGTGAAGGACGGGCGGCATGACCGCGCACCGTAGTCCTCCGGAGCGGGCCACGGCCGCGACAGCCGAAACCAGACGCCATGGAGTGGCTGAAAGTCGCCGCCCGCTGAGCGGCCCCCGATCGGCCGGACGCCGCCCTTCCCAGCTCCCCGGACGCCCCGTTCCGACCCGGGTGGCGGATGCCGCGTACGCGGACGCGCGGGCCACGGGCTGTCGCCGTCGCGCGTGGGCTCCGCCGTGGCAGACTCCGCACCGCGCGGAATCCCGACCCCGTTCCCGCGGGAGGACCCCCATGTTCCACCGCCTCACCCCCGTCCGCGGAAGGACCGCCGTCCTGGCCGCCGTCGGCCTGATCCTCACCCTGACGGCCGCCACTTCCCGTGTGCCTCCCGCTCCGCAGGCGCCTCCCGGGCCGCCTGCGACCACGATCGAGGCGGCCCCGGGGAGCTCGACGGTCCTGTCCGGGTACGCGATCCAGTCGACGGCGAAGGTCGCGGACCCGGCCGCCGCGGTCTCCAGCCCGGGCTACCCCGCGACCGGCTGGTATCCGGCCGGCTCCCGCTCCACCGTCCTCGCGGCGCTGCTCGCCGCCGGCGCCCATCCGGACCCCTTCTACTCCACCAACCTGAAACAGGTCCCGGCCGCGGACTTCGCCGTGCCCTGGTGGTACCGGTCCGATGTCGACATCACCGACACGACAGCCCGTACCCACCTGGACTTCAGCGGGGTGATCTCCGCCGCCGACGTCTTCGTCAACGGCCGCCAGGTCGCCACCGCGAGCACGGTCGCCGGCGCGTACACCCGGCACGAGCTGGACATCACCGACCTGGTCAAGGCGGGAACCAATACGGTCGCCTTCCGGATCCAGCCCAACGATCCGCGCAAGCGGCTCACGATGGGCTGGCTCGACTGGCTGCAGCCGCCGCCCGACGAGAACATGGGCATCGTCCGCGACGTCACGGTGCGCCGCGGCGGGCCGGTCGCCCTGCGCGACGCGCACGTGGTGACCGCCCTGGCCATGCCGTCGATGTCCTCGGCGGACCTGACCGTCAAGGCCCGGGTACGCAACGACTCACCGGCCACCGTCACCACGACCGTGTCCGGCACCGCGGGTCCGGCCGCCGTCAGCCAGGCCGTCACCCTGGCCCCCCACGAGACCAGGACGGTGGTCTTCTCCCCCGCCGACCACCCCGGACTCCGGCTGGCTTCGCCCCGCGTGTGGTGGCCCGCCACCATGGGCGAACAGCCGCTGTACGAGCTCGACCTGACCGCGACGGTGAACGGCACACCCTCGGACACCGCCCACGACTCCTTCGGGATCCGCGACGTACGGGCGCCGCTCAACGCCGACGGCGCACGCCAGTACGCCGTCAACGGCCGCCCGCTGCTGATCAAGGGCGGCGGCTGGTCCCCCGACGAGTTCCTGCGCTGGGACCCCACCTACGTCGAGGACCGACTGAAGTACGCCCTCGACCTCGGTCTGAACACCCTGCGCCTGGAAGGGCACATCGAGCCCGACGAGTTCTTCGACCTCGCCGACCGCTACGGAATCCTCACGCTCCCCGGCTGGGAGTGCTGCGGCAAGTGGGAAGGGGACGTCAACGGCACCGAGGCCGGAGAGAAGTGGGAGGACTCCGACTACCCGGTGGCCAAGGCTTCCATGGCGGCCGAAGCGGCCCGGCTGCGCCACCACCCCAGCGTCATCTCCTTCCTGATCGGCAGCGACTTCGCACCGAGCCGGACGATCGAACAGGGGTACCTCGACGCGCTGAAGGGCGCCGACTGGACGACCCCGGTGATCCCCGCGGCCTCCAACGCCTCCGCGCCGATCTCCGGATACTCCGGGATGAAGATGACCGGCCCGTACGACTGGGTCCCGCCCCGCTACTGGTACACGAAGCAGGAAGGCGGCGCCACCGGCTTCAACTCCGAGACCAGCGCCGGACCGGACATCCCGACCCTCGACACGCTGCGCCGCATGATGTCCCCGGCCGAGCTGGAAACCCTGTGGAAGGACCCCTCCGCCGCCCAGTACCACCGCTCCCCGTCGGCCACCTTCGCGACGCTCAAGCTCTACGACGCCGCGCTGTCGAACCGCTACGGGCGCCCGACCGGCTTGGAGGACTACGTACGCAAGGCGCAGCTGGCCCAGTACGAGAACGTGCGCGCGCAGTTCGAGGCGTACGGCCGCAACGCGAAGGACACGTCCGAGCCGTCGACCGGCGTCGTCTACTGGATGTTCAACAGCGGCTGGACCTCGCTCCAGTGGCAGCTGCTGGACCGGTACCTCGACCAGGGCGGGGCCTACTTCGGCGCGAAGAAGGCGAACGAGCCGCTGCACATCCAGTACGGGTACGACAACCACGCGGTGTCGGTCGTCAACAACCGCACGGCCCGGGCCTCCGGGCTGACAGCGCGGGTGACGCTCTTCGACACGGACGGCACGCAGCGCTACGACCGGACGGTGACCGGCCTGAGCGTCGAAGGCGGAGGCGCGAGCGGCACCGCGCTCACCGTCCCCGCGTCGGTCGACGACCTGTCCACCACCTACCTGGCCCGGCTGCTCCTCACCGACGCCGCCGGGCGGGAGGTGAGCCGCAACGTCTACTGGCTGTCCACCGAGCCGGACGTGCTCGACTACTCGGACACCGACTGGTACTACACGCCCACCACCGACTACGCCGATCTGAGCGGCCTGAACGCCATGGCGCGGACGAGGGTCACCGCAACGGCCGCGACGACGGCAGGAGACGGTACGGGCACCTCCACGACGACGGTGACCGTACGCCACACGGGCACCGGCAACACCCCGGCCCTGCTCACCGACGTCCACCTGGTGGGCGCGCAGGGCAAGCCCGTACTGCCCGTCCGGTGGAGCGACAACCAGATCAGCCTCTGGCCGGGTGAATCGGCGACCCTGACGGCGACGTACAGGACCGCCGATCTGCACGGATCGGCGCCGCGGCTGCGCGTCTCCGGATGGAACACGCCGACGCTGACGGTCCCGGCCGGCTGACACCGGCACGAGGGCCGTCGTCAGCCGACGACCTGGTCCCCGTCGGGAACGTCCTCGACGGTGACCAGGCCGCGGGGCACCCCGAGTCCCAGCGCCACCGCCTCTGCCAGGCCGTCGAGGTCCTGGCCGGCCGGGACCGGCACCTGCTCCCCGTCGCCGTAACCCTCGATCGCCTTCACGAAGTAGCTCGGATGCCACGCCCCGACGGCCCCCTTGACCTGAACCGCCGTCACGGGCCGGTCGCCGACGCGGTCCTTGACCGCGGTCAGAATCCCGTCGGACCGCAGCTCGCCGGGCACCTGGAACAGGCTGGCATGGCCACCGACCAGCCCGCCGTCCCCCAACCGCACGGTGACGGTGAGACAGCTGGTGACACTCGGATAGACGATCACGCCCCCGGGCGCGGCCTCCCGGACCTGCCCCTCGGTGACCGCCACCTTCTCGGACACGCCCCGACCGCCCGCCACACGCACCCCCGCGCTGCCGGCCCCGTACGCCTGGGCCACGGGCCCCAGTTGCAGCGCGAGCAACGCCACGGGCAGGACCACGGCACACACGACGGTGGCCCGGGCACGACGTATCGGCAGCTGCGCTGACACCGGTTCTCTCCTCGGGAAAGGGCCGGCTCCGACACCCGCCAACTGCGGTCCGACGGTTGGCCGGCCACTGCACCCAGTGTACTGAGCCCACCCGCCGGCCTCCGGGTCAGCCGGCGGCGAGGAGTTCGAGGGTGTCGATCACGCGGTTCGAGAAGCCCCATTCGTTGTCGTACCAGGCGACCACCTTGATGTGGCGGCCGTCGACGCGGGTGAGGGCCGAGTCGAAGATCGACGAGGCCGGGTTGCCCGTGATGTCGGACGAGACGAGCGGGTCGTCCGAGTACTCGAGTACGCCGGCGAGCGGCCCGTCCGCCGCGGCGCGGTACGCCGCGAGGACCTCCTCGCGCGTCACGTCGCGGGCGACGGTCGTGTTCAGCTCGACGATCGAACCCACCGGGACGGGGACGCGGATCGAGTCGCCGGACAGCTTTCCTTCGAGGTTTGGCAGCACGAGGCCGATCGCCTTGGCGGCGCCCGTCGTGGTCGGCACGATGTTGACGGCGGCGGCGCGGGCGCGGCGGGCGTCGCGGTGCGGACCGTCCTGCAGGTTCTGCTCCTGCGTGTAGGCGTGCACCGTCGTCATGAAGCCGTGCTCGATGCCCGCGAGGTCGTCGAGCACCGCGGCCAGGGGTGCCAGCGCGTTGGTCGTGCAGGAGGCGTTCGAGACGATCGTGTGCAGGGCCGGGTCGTACGCGTCGGTGTTGACCCCGAAGGCGAGGGTGACGTCGGCGCCGTCGGCCGGCGCGCTGACGAGTACCCGCTTCGCGCCCGCGTCGAGGTGGGCGCGGGCGGCCTTGGCCGACGTGAAGCGGCCGGTCGCCTCCAGCACGATGTCGACACCGAGCTCGGCCCACGGCAGCTGCGCCGGTTCGCGCTCGGCCAGCACGGTGATGCGACGGCCGTCGACGACGAGGGCGTTCCCGTCGACGCTCACCGGCCGGCCGAGCCGGCCCGCCGTCGTGTCGTACGCGAGCAGCCGCGCGAGGGTGGCGGGCTCCGTGAGGTCGTTCACGGCGACGACCTCGAGGTCGCTGTCGCGTTCGAGCAGGGCGCGCAGCACGTTGCGTCCGATGCGGCCGAATCCGTTGATGGCGATGCGAGTCATGAGGTGTGTCCTTTCGGGTTCGCCACCAGGTTCGCGCGCCGCGTCCGCCGGTGACAGAGGCGCGATTGCCACGGTCCGCAAGGATCGCGCCACACGGGCGCGCGCGGGCGGCAGGCTATTCGCCCCGGGTGAAGGTGCGCCGGTATTCGCTCGGCGTGGTGCCGAGGATGCGCTGGAAGTGCAGCCGCAGGTTCGCGCCGGTCCCGAGGCCGACGTCGGCGGCGATCTGCTCGACGCCGCGCTCCGAGCGTTCGAGCAGCTCACGGGCCATGTCGACGCGGGCCCGCATCACCCACTGCATCGGCGTGTACCCCGTGTCCTCGGCGAAGCGCCGCGAGAACGTGCGCGGCGACACCGCCGCGTGCCGGGCGAGCACCTCCAGGGTGAGGGGCTCCCCGAGCCGGTGCAGCGCCCACTCCCGGGTGGCGGCGAACCGCTCGCCGAGCACCTCGGGCACGCTGCGCGGCACGTACTGCGCCTGGCCGCCACTGCGGTACGGGGCCGCGACCAGGCGCCGGGCGGCGTGGTTGGACGCGGCCACCCCGAGGTCGCCCCGCAGGATGTGCAGGCACAGGTCGATGCCCGAGGCGGCGCCGGCCGACGTCAGCACGCTGCCCTCGTCGACGAACAGGACGTTTTCGTCCACGCGGACCAGCGGGCGTTTCGCCGCCAGTGCCCGCGCGTAGTGCCAGTGCGTCGTGGCGCGCTTGCCGTCGAGCAGGCCCGTCGCGGCGAGCGCGAAGGCTCCCGTGGAGATGGCGGCGAGCCGTGCGCCCCGGTCGTGTGCGGCGATCAGCGCGTCGACGACGGCCTGCGGCGGGTCTTCGCGGTCCGGGTACCGGTAGCCGGGGACGAAGACGATGTCCGCCCACTCCAGCGCTTCGAGACCGTGCTCGACGGAGTACGACAGGCCGTCGCCGCCGGTGACGAGCCCGGGCGCCGCGCCGCACACCCGCACCTCGTACGGCATGCTCGCACGGGTCGTGAACACCTGCGCCGGGATGCCGACATCGAGGGGCTTGGCGCCTTCGAGCACGAGGACGGCGACACGGTGGAGACGGGGGGCGGGCACGGGACAGAGGGTACGCGGCGGAGGTTCGGGGGCCGCGTCCCGGGCCCGGGGACAACGCGGCACTGACGCTCGTCACCACACGGGAGAGTTACGGACATGTCCGTATTCGGTAAAACGCGGCGAATGTGCTGCCTTCCGGCGTGTTCGGGGGTCAGAGTATGGCTGCTCGGCACGACGCCGAGAACCGTTCGGAACCCGTCCGGCTTTCACGAGGCCGGTCCGGGCTGTCTGTTGAAGGGGTCATCTTCATGTCTGCTTCTCTCGCCACCCGCCGCGTCATCACCGCGTTCCTCGCGGCGGGCGCCCTGCTCGGCGCGGCGGCCCTGCCGGCCGTCGCCGACGACCACGGGCGCGGCCACGGACGCGACCACGGCGGCGCGCACTCCTCGATCGTCATCGGCAACGTCCAGTACGACAGCCCCGGCCGCGACGACCGCTCCAACAAGGCTCTGAACGGGGAATGGGTCGAGGTGAAGAACACCGGCCGCCAGGCCGTCAGCCTGCGGGGCTACACCCTCACCGACCGCGAGGGCAACCGCTACCGCTTCGGCGACTTCCGGCTGGACGGCCGCTCCAGCGTCAAGGTCCACACCGGCCAGGGCCGCAACACCCACCGCGACCTCTACCAGGGCCTGCGCCGTCAGGTCTGGGACAAGCGCGACACCGCCACCCTCCGCGACAAGCACGGCAACGTCATCGACACCGAGTCC
>NZ_JBHWBP010000159.1:0-16058 GCF_042735575.1 Streptomyces sp. NPDC059564
GGGGGTTGTGCCCGCCCGGGGTGCCCGGGTGGCCGGGGTGGCCGGGCTCGTCCTCGCAGGGCTCGTCGTCCCCGCCGCCGGGGTGTCCGGGGTGGCCCGGCTGACCGGGGTGGCCCGGGTGGCCCGGGTGCTGCGGCTTGCCGGAGTCGTTCGCGCAGCGGTTGCCGAAGGCCGGGTTGAGGCCCCCGATGACCGTCACGGAGTTCCCGCAGGCGTTCACCGGTACGTCCACCGGCGCCTGCACGGTGTTCCCGGACAGCAGGCCCGGAGAGTTCTCGGCGTGCCCGGACGCTCCGGACGCCGCCTGCGCGTAACCACCGCCCAGCGCGAGAACGCCCCCCGCCGCCGCCATCGTGATCAGCGTCTTCCTCGTGACCTGAACAGGTCGTCGCATCTGTACTCGTCCCCTGGTGTGTACGTGTCGGTCGACGTACAGGCCGTACAGGCTCCCCCGCCTGTTACGCCGAAGGTTGTGGTTCCGGGCCGGAAAGCCCGGCGGCCCCGAAGCGCTGGTGTGCGCTCCGGGGCCAGAACTTCAGACGCGTCAGGCGTTGACGCAGGTGTTGCCGAAGGCCGGGTTGAGCAGGCCGATGATGTTGACCGTGTTGCCGCAGACGTTCACGGGCACGTGGACCGGAACCTGGACGACGTTGCCGGACAGGACACCGGGGGAGCCGATGGCCGCACCCTGCGCACCCGCGTCGGCGACGGCGAGGCCGGCACCCGCGAGAACCAGACCACCGGTGGCAGCCGCAGCGGCGACAACCTTCTTGAGCATTGTTCCTCCTAGTAGGCAAGTGCGGTCCCAGCCGCGGACCGCACCACCTGTAACGAGGAGGGATCACCAGGGCTACGAGCGTATGAGTGCATTCACTCTTCTCAGTGGAATGCGCACACCTTCGCGATTTCCCGGCGTTAGGCGTTGTCGATGAAACGGTCGAGGACGCGCACGCCGAACTTGAGCCCGTCGACCGGCACCCGCTCGTCCACGCCGTGGAACATCCCGGCGAAGTCCAGCTCGGGCGGCAGCTGGAGCGGCGCGAAGCCGAAGCAGCGGATGCCGAGGTCGTCGAAGGACTTCGCGTCCGTACCGCCGGAGAGCATGTACGGGACGGCGCGCGCGATGGGGTCCTCGGCCCTCAGGGCGCCCTGCATGGCGTCCACGAGCCGCCCGTCGAAGTCCGTCTCCAGGGCCTTGTCCCCGTGCACGTCCTCCCGCTTCACGCGCGGGCCGAGGATCCGGTCGAGGTCGGCGAAGAACTCGTCCTCGTAGCCCGGCAGGAAGCGGCCGTCCACGTGCGCGGTGGCCTGGCCGGGGATGACGTTGACCTTGTACCCGGCGCCGAGCATGGTCGGGGCGGCCGAGTTGCGCAGGGTGGCGCCGACCATCTTGGCGATGCCGCCGAGCTTGGCGAGGGTGGCGTCCATGTCGTCCGGGTCGAGCGGGGTCCCGAGCGCGTCCGAGAGCTCGTCCAGGAAGTGCCGGACGGTCTTGGTGACGCGCACCGGCCACTGGTGGCGGCCGAGGCGCCCGACGGCCTCGCACAGCTCGGTGATGGCGTTGTCGTTGTTGGTCATGGAGCCGTGGCCCGCGGTGCCCTCCACCGTGAGCCGCATCCAGTGCATGCCCTTCTGGGCGGTCTCCACCAGGTACAGCCGCAGGTTCTCGTTGACGGTGAACGAGAAGCCGCCGACCTCGCCGATCGCCTCCGTGACCCCCTCGAACAGCCCCGGGTGCTTGTCGACGAGGTGCCGGGCGCCGTAGGTGCCGCCCGCCTCCTCGTCGGCGAGGAAGGCCAGCACGATGTCGCGCGGGGGCTTGCGGCCGCTGCGCATGCGGTCGCGCACGACGGCCAGCGTCATCGCGTCCATGTCCTTCATGTCGACCGCGCCGCGGCCCCACACGCACCCGTCGGCGATCTCGCCCGAGAAGGGGTCGTGCGTCCAGTCGGCGGCATTGGCCGGAACCACGTCGGTGTGCCCGTGGATCAGCAGCGCCGGCCGGGAGGGGTCCTCCCCCTCGATCCGGGCCACGGTCGAGGCGCGTCCCTTGTGCGATTCGAAGATCTGGGGCTCCAGCCCGACCTCGGCGAGCTTCTCGGCGACCCACTCGGCCGCCTTGCGCTCGCCCGGACCCGAGTGGTCCCCGTAGTTGCTGGTGTCGATCCGGATGAGGTCCCGGCAGAGGTCGACGACCTCGTCCTCGCCTGAGACGGCCTTGCCCGCGCCCGATTCGCTCACGCTGCTTCCTCCCACTGATCAGTACCGGCTACCTCCCCATCCTCCCGCTCCGGGCCGCTCTCCCCAAGGGCGATCCCCGGTCACCAGGGGGTGTGATCGAGGACCCCGGAATGTTTGGTAATGTTTTCCACGTCGGAACGGCCCGCGAGGGACGCGAGACAGACACCTTGTCCGGGTGGCGGAATGGCAGACGCGCTAGCTTGAGGTGCTAGTGCCCTTTATCGGGCGTGGGGGTTCAAGTCCCCCCTCGGACACAAGAGAGAAGGACCCCGCTCCGGCGGGGTCCTTCTTCGTTTCCCGGGTGGTTACCAGGCTTCGAGCCGGTCGCCGGCGATGAGCTCCGAGGTGAAGCCGTCGGGGCCGGTGGCGGGTTCGCCGAGGACCGTGACGCGGTGCATGACGCGGTCGACGTCGAGGTGGCCGAAGTCGGTCGGGGCGAAGTGGCAGGTGCTCCGGTTGTCCCAGAACGCGATGCTGCCCGGCTCCCAGCGGAAGCGTACGGTGTACTCCGCGCTGGTCAGGTGCTGGAAGAGCAGGTCGAGCAGGTGGCGGCTCTCGATCTCGGTGAAGCCGGCGATCCGGGTGGTGGAGCCGGGGCTGACGAACAGCGCCCTCTCCCCCGTCTCGGGGTGTACGCGGACGACGGGGTGGACGGCGGCCTGAGGGTCTTTGCAGTAGATGTCGAGGATCTCCCTGTCGCGCTCGTCGGAGTGGCGCAGGTGGACCGCGGTGAAGAAGGCGTGCTCGGCCCGGAGCGTGTCCACGAAGTTCCGCAGCTGCGGCGAGAGGCCCTCGTAGGCGGCGACCGTGTTGGTCCACTGGGTGTCGCCGCCGAAGGGCGGGGTGGTCTCGGCGCGCAGGATCGACAGGGCGGGCGGGTTGACGGCCTGGGTGAGGTCGCTGTGCCAGCCGGCGATGGGCGAGAGCCACTTGCGGCGGTAGTGCTCCTCGAAGTTCTTCCCGTAGCGCTCGACGTCCGCCTTCGCGTCGACGGTGAGGATCTCGGGGAAGCCCTCGGGCGAGACGCCGTGCTTCTTGCCGGGGCGGCGGGTCAGGGCGCCGAAGCGGCGGCCGAAGGCCACGTGGCGGGCGTGGTCGAGGTGCTGGCCGCGGAAGAAGATCACGCGGTGGGTGAGCACGGCCTGGCGGATCTCGGCGATCGTGGCGTCGTCGAGGTCCTCGCGCAGGTCCACGCCGGAGATTTCGGCGCCTATGTGTCCGGCGACCTGCTGGACGGAGATCCTGCTCGCTCGCACTGTCTGGGTCACGGTGGGGTCACCTCTCGGAGGGAGACATGGTGGGGGAAGGGGAGGGCGGGTGCGGGCCCGTCCGCCGCGGCCTCAGCCGAAGTGGACGGTCCACTGCACCCACAGGGGGAGCACGAGCAGCGACGCGAGGGAACTCTTGACGACGAGTTCCGCCGACATGGCGACGTCGACGTCGTAGCGCTGCGCGAAGATGAAGAGGTTCTGCGGGGCCGGCATCGCGGCGATCAGGACGAGGTAGGCGAGCCAGTCGCCGTCGACGCCGAAGACGTAGCGGCACACGGCCCACGCCATGAAGGGGAAGACCACGCACTTGAAGGCGACGAGCCACACCTCCTCGCGCGTGGTGCCGCGCAGCGTGAGGCCGGCTCCGCCCAGGTGCAGGCCGAGCGCGAACAGGGCCACCGGGGAGGCGCTGTCGCCCACGAACGCGAAGCTGTCCAGGACCGCCTTCGGCAGGTGCACCGACAGCAGGTTGAGCACGATGCCGGCGTTGCACGCGAGGACGACGGGCGTCACGAGCGAGGCGCCGACGGCCCGGGCGAGCCGTGCGCCCGGCCCTCCGGTGTGCTCCGGGCGGCCCAGCTCCATGATCGAGATGACGACGAGCGACAGCACGCAGACCTGGAACAGCAGCACGGGGAAGATCGGCGCCGCGTTCCCGAACAGCATGATGAACACCGGTACGGCGAAGTAGGCGGTGTTCACCTGGACGCCCGCCATGATGCGCAGGGCGACGCCCCGGGGGTCCAGTACGCCGGACAGCCGGGCCAGGACGCCGACCACGACGACCGCGCAGGCGGCGGTGGCCGCGTAGCCGCCGATCGCCCGCCAGTCGAAGAGGGCGGCCAGGTCGCTCGCGTAGATGTTGCCGAACAGGTAGCAGGGCACCGCGAAGAGGAAGGCGTAGTCGGCGAAGACCTTGGAGCTCTCGGCCGGGACGACCTTGCGTCGTGCGAGGAGGACGCCGCAGCCGAAGGCCAGGACCACCGGCAGCAGCTTCTCCAGGGCGGTCAGCGCCCCCATGTGTGCGGCACTTCCACCGGGCTGCGGCCCGCGATGAGGTCGTGGTAGCCGGTGATCAGCCGCCCGATCACGTCGTTGCCGGTCAGGTCGTAGCGGTGGTCGTCGATGCGGGCGACCGGGAGGATCTCGCAGGCGGTGCCGCAGATGAAGGCGCCGTCGGCCTCGGCGGGGAAGCCGCGACCCAGGTCGGCGATCTCGTACGGGATGCCCTCGTGCCCGGCGATGGCCAGGACGCAGGCGCGGGTGATGCCGTCGATGGTGCAGCGGGTGGTCGGGGTGTGGAGCGTGCCGCCCTTGGTGAAGAAGATGTGGGCGCCGGTGGCCTCGACGATGTGGTCCTGGTCGTCGAGGAGCATCGCGTCGTCGAAGCCGGCCCGCAGGGCCCGGTTCTTGCTGACCGTGCCGATCATGTAGTTGCCGGCGGCCTTGCTCTTGACCGGGGCGTAGAGCGGGGAGGGCCGGCGGTAGTCGGCGGTGACGAGGGAGATGCCCGTCTTCAGGGCGTCGGCCGCCGCGTAGTAGCCCGCCGGGATCTCCCAGGCGGCCACCGAGGTGTGGACGGAGGTCTTCAGCGCGGCGGTCTGGATGACCTCGGAGCCGCGCCAGGCGTTGATGCGGACGTAGCCCTCGGTGATGCCCGCCTTGGCGATGACGTCGAGGGTCGCCGCGTGCAGCGTCTCGTCGTCGTGTTCGAGGTCGAAGTCGAGGATGCGCGCCGAGGTGCGCAGCCGGGCGAGGTGCTCGCGGAGCATGAAGGGGGCGCCGGCGTAGACGCGTACGCCTTCGAAGACGCTGCTGGCGTAGTGGAGGCCGTGGGTGAGGACGTGGAGCGTGGCGTCGGCCCACTCCACGAGGCGGCCGTCGAGCCAGATGTGACCGGTTCGCTGGTCGAAGGGAAGCAAGGGGGACACCTCAGAGCGCAAGGTCGAAGAGCGGGTTCTGGAGATCGCCGACGAGGGCGACGAAGCGCCGCTGGTGCGGGGTGAGGCTGCGCACCGACACTCCGTGCAGGGCCAGCGGGTTGATCGGGTACATGACGAGCGTGTTGCTCCGGTACGGGACGGTGGCGACCTCTTCGACGTACTGCGGATCGATGTCGAACCGGTTGTCGCCGTACTCGGAGGCGCTGGTGGTGAACTTGTGGGCGCCCTCACGGTACTTGTAGAGGACGAGGTCGCCGCCGGTGGCGTCGTCCTCGGCGAGGCGCATGTAGAAGAGTCCGCCGAACAGCTTGTAGGGCTTGTCGACGTGGGGTCCGCGGTAGGCGGAGGGGCGACCGGTGACGGCCGAGTTGATGACGGCGGTGCAGTCCATCAGGATGTCGTGGGTGTCGAAGCCGTCCCGGTTGCGGCGGCCGACGCGCAGGTCGCGCAGGGGGCCGCACTGCTTTTCGGCGTCGGGCAGGTTCGCGAGCAGGTCGTCCTGGAACAGGTCGAGGAACTGGGCGTAGAACTCGGGCGACGAGTGGTAGGTGACGAAGTCCTTCCACACCTGGGCCATCGCCTCGTCCTGGAGGATGGGCTCGGACATGTAGTTGTAACGCTCGTTCGACGTGATCTCCTTGCCGATCCGCGTGCCGATGTACTCGACGTCGGGCATCGAGGCGGCGAGCGCGTCGTACAGCGGCCGGGGCAGCGCGTCGGAGATCACGATGTGCGGGAAGGGGTCGCGGCGGATGTCGTCCTTGGTGACGCCGGCCAGCAGCGAGTGGACGGGCTGGGGGGACTGCGGCATGTCTTGTCTCCTCGGTGGGGGTTCGCTCTAGAGGTGGAGGTTCCTGGCGGAGAGCCAGGTTTCGAGCATCAGCAGGGACCAGAGGACTTCGGCGGTGTGGGCGCCCGGGTTCTCGGACTGCATGCGGAACAGGTCGCGGACGACGTCCTGGCGGACGTGGTCCCGGTAGCGGGCGCCGGGGGCGAGGAGGGTGTCGCCGATCAGCTCGTGCAGCGCCTCGCCGGGCTTGATCATGGCCGCGATGGGCAGGGTGAAGGGCTGTTTGGGCCGGTCGATGACGCTCTTGGGGATCCAGCGGCGCGCGGCCTCGGAGACCGGGGCCTTGACGGTGTCGCCGACGACCTTGAGCTCCGTGGGCAGGGCGTGCGCGAAGCGCATGACGGCCGGCTGGAGGAAGGGGATCCTGGCCTCCACCGAGTGGGCCATGCTCAGGTGGTCGACGCGGCGCAGGATGTAGTAGGGGAAGCGCTCGGACTGGTCGTAGCGCAGCAGCGTCTCCAGCTTGTCCAGCTCCCCGGAGCGGACCCGGCGGTCGAGCTCGTCGCCGGCGCGGTCGGCGAAGAGGCCGCCGTTCGCGGCGAGGTGGGCCCGGTAGGCGGGGGTGTAGAGCCGGTCCAGGGTGGTGGTGCCGATCGCCGCCATGGTGTCCTGGTAGCCGCGGTGCCAGGTGGTGGAGCCGTCCCGGGCGGCCTTGACGAAGCGGGCGTATCCGCCGAAGAGTTCGTCGGCACCGTCGCCGGTGAGGGCGACCTTGAACCCGGCCTCGTGGATGGCCTCGAACAGCGCGAAGGTGCTGAGGCTGTGCGGGGCGTTGTTCGGCTGGTCCAGGTGGCGGACGAAGCGGTCGACGAGGTCGGGGAAGCCGGCCGGGTCGAGCAGGACCTGGTGGTGGCGGGTGCCGGTGTGGCGGGCGACCTCGTCGGCGAAGTGCCGTTCGTCGGCGGGCCAGTCGCCCTGGTACGCGATGTTGAAGGACGCGAGGTCGGGGACGATGCCGGCCGCGATGGCCGAGGTGTAGCTGGAGTCGAGGCCGCCGCTGGTGATGACGCAGACGGGGACGTCCGCGTCGAGCATCCGGGTGAGTTCGTGGCGCAGGATCCCGTCGAGGAGTCCGGCGGCCGCGGCGAGGCCGGGCTTCCCGTCCGGCCAGTCCACCTCGGCGGGCGCGAGCGGGGTCCGGGTGAGGGTCGGGCGGCCGTCGGCGAAGCGCAGCGTCGTGCCGGGGGCCAGGGTGTGGACCTTGGCGTACACGGTGCCGGGGCCCCATACGGCCTTGCCGCCGAGATAGCGGTCGACGGCGAGGGGGTCGAGGGTGTCGGGGAAGTCGGGGAAGCGGGAGAGGGCCTGGAGTTCGGAGGCGAAGCAGAGCCGGCGGCCGTCGGCGGAGAGGTAGTAGTAGAGGGACTTCATGCCGGCGTGGTCGTTGAAGAGCTTCAGGCAGGGCTCGGCGCGGCGGTCGACGAGGGCGATGGCGAACATGCCCTCCAGGCGGGAGACGAACGCGTCGCCGTAGCGCTCGTACAGCGGGAGCAGGACGTCGCCGTCGCAGTCGCCCTCGAAGGCGTGGCCGGCGGCGGCGAGTTCGGCCCGCAGTTCGCGGTGGTTGTAGATCTCGCCGTTGAACACGCAGGTCATGTCGCCGAGGACGAAGGGCTGGCGTCCGTGGTCGATGCCCTGGACGGCGAGCCGGTTGTTGCCGAGCGCCCAGGTGGCGGCGGTGTGGAGGGTCTGTTCGTCGGGACCGCCCGGGCGCATCGCCTCTGCGACGGCGTGCAGGACGTCGCGGCCGACGGGATCTCCGTCGAAGTAGCCGTAGATGCGGCACATGCTGGTGACCTCTGTCTGTGTGCTGACGGGCGGGGCTTACGGGCCGACGGGCGTCAGCCGGTGGTGGCCGACCGGGCTCTGGCGGGCCTCGGGGTGGTGGCGGCCGAGGAACTCGGTGACGATCTCGACCTGGCGGAGGATGTCGTCGAGCTGGCTCAGGGTGGGGCTGACCCCGTGTCCTTCGAGGGCGCTGTTGCCGGTCTTGAGGTAGATCGGGGCGGCCACGCGCACGAACTCGGGGGCCTCGTAGGTGCGGACGAAGCCGCCGGACATCCGGGGGTTGTCCACGTGGCAGTCGAGCGGGATGGACACCGCCTGGCGCAGCGCCGCGATCATGGGGAGCGTCAGGTCGCGGACCGGGTTGAAGCTGTCGGCGCCGAGCATTTCCAGCATCTGGGCGGAGGCCGCGTTGCCGTGGCCGCAGTGGGCGGAGACCTTGAGGTGGATGTCCTCGGGGAGTTCTCCGGCGGTGCGCAGCCGGTTCAGCACCCACAGCAGGCCCTCGTCGTAGACGACGAAGCCGCGGACGCCGAGTTCGAGGCCGCGTTTGACGTCCTCGACGGCCCGTACGATCTGCTCCTGGCCGCGCAGCCGGTAGCCGATGCGGACGCCTTCGGGGGTCTGGACGCTGCCGCCGGTGTCGTAGCTGGCGCGGGGGCCGACCGACATCAGGATCTCGGCGCCGTACTCGCGGCCGAGGGCGACGTACTCGCCGATCTCGCCGGCCGTGTGGCGGTACATGCCGCGGGTCTCGGTGATGCGGTTGATCGCGAAGCCGCGGCGGCGGCTCTGCGACAGGAGGGTTTCGGCGGCCTGCACGGAGTTGACGGTGGGCACCTCGATCCGGAAGTGGCAGCCGTCGTCGAAGGTCTTCCCGGAGCCCGTGTGGGCGGAGGGGTCGGCGCCCGGGAGTCCGAGGCGGGCGAGCTGGGCCCTGGTCTCGCCGAAGAAGGGCGAGGTGGCCGTGGTCGTGGCCGTGGCCGTGGCCGTGGTGTGCGTCGTCATCGTCATCCCGTCACCTCGATGCCGAGCAGGTCCGCCGTCCGTCCGACGATCTGCTCCGCGATCCTGATCGATGTCGCGTGGTCGGCGTGGACGACCTGTACCTCGCCGAAGTTGCCGAGGTTGCCCCGGCAGGCAGGCAGCACGTCGCCGTCCGGGAAGCGGACCGTCAGCGCGTGCAGGGAGTCCCCGTACTCGGCGGCGGCCCAGTCCAGGGCGGGCGTCCGGGCGGGGCGTGGGGCGGGGTCCGCGGCGCCGAACCAGCGGACGGTCGCGTACCGGGTGAAGGCGGGCTCGCCGGGCTCGACTTCCTCGTCGAGGTGGATGCGCACCAGCAGTTCGAAGATGTCGCCGCCGCCTGCGAGCCGGTACAGGTTCGGCAGGCAGGAGCCCATGATGCGCGGGTTCAGCTCGATGAGCCGGGGCCGGCCGTCCGCGCCGAGCATGATCTCCACGTGGAAGACGCCGAGGCGCAGGTCCAGCGCGCCGACGACCGCTTCGGCGAACTCCATGACGCGGGCGTGGTCCTCGGCGGCGATCGCGGCGGGGATCGTGGTGCCGGTCTCCAGGGCCTCGTGGCGGTCCCAGGTCGAGCGTTCGCTGACGGCCAGCCGCAGGAAGCGGCCGTGGGACAGGCCGATCTCGGCGGAGACGAACCGGCCGGTCAGGTACTCCTCCACGAGGATGCCCGCCTCGTAGGTGGCGCTGTCGGCCGCGGCCCGGGCCATGACCTCGCGCAGCGCCGCCTCGTCGGGGACGACGTGCGCGCCCTCGCTGGCGGAGCCCCGGGCCGGCTTGACGACGACCGGGTAGCCGGTGTCGGCGGCGAACGCGGCGGCCTCGCCGAAGCCGCCGACGACGGCGTGCCGGGTGCTGTCGACCCGGGCGGCGGCGAGGATCTCGCGGCAGCGGTGCTTCAGCTTGGCCGCCTGTGCGCCGCGGGCGGAGGTGAAGGGGACGCCGATCTCCTCGGCGATCCTGGCGACCGGCACGACGAGGGCGTCGACGGTGGCGACGAACCCGTCGACGGGCCGGCGGCGGTGGACGTCGAGGACGCAGGCGCGCAGGGCCTCGTACTCGGTGGCGTCGTCGAGGACGTGCACGGAGTCGACGAACGCGCCGTAGGGAGAGGCGTCGAAGTCGATGTTCTGGGACTTCTCCATCCGCAGCGAACGGATGAGGGTCACCTCGTGGCCGAGCCGTCTGGCCGCTTCGAAGGCGGGCGCGTTGCCGGCCTTCCAGGTGACGAACAGGACGTGTTTGCGGGGTGCGCGGTGCTCTGTCATCGGATCTTCCTCGCGAATCGCTGGCCGATCCGCACGAAGGCGGGGAGGCGGGTTCCCGGTGCGGGGATGAAGGAGATGGAGCCGGCCAGGATGTTCTTCTTCGACATGGAGCTGAACCCGCCGGCGCCGGACAGGACGAGGTCGCCCTCGTCCAGGGGCTGCCAGGCGCCGTCGCGGCCGCGCTCGGCGTACTCGTAGCCGAGGTGGTCCCGGCCCCGCAGGACGTTGAGGCGGTGGCCGTCGGAGACGTACAGGCCCGCGCAGGCGTCGAGGTCCAGGTCGAAGGGGCGGCCGGTGCGGATCAGGCCCTCGCCGGTCAGGGCCCGCAGCAGGTCCTCGTACAGGCCGAAGGCGGGGTAGGCGTTGGCCAGGAGGAGCAGGAAGCTGCGCTGCTCGGGGAAGATCTGGATGAAGTTGTGGTGGCCGCTGCCGTTGGAGTTGAACCCGAAGGCGGTCGGTCCGAACATCAGCCAGCCCAGGCCCCAGGCGTGCATGAAGTGGTGGCCGGGGACGTCGATCTGCGGGGTGCGCATCTGCTCGGCGAGGGCGGCGGACAGCAGCCGCTCGCCGCTGGGGGCGACGCCGTCGTCCAGGGCCAGTCGGGCGATCTTCGCGAGGTCGTCGAGGGTGAGGCAGACGGAGAACGAGCCGGCCGCGTCGTCGGCGATGGTCTGCGGCGGCGGGTCGTGGCGCACGTAGCGCTGTCCGCTCTCGCTCCACAGGTAGCCGGCCGAGACGGTGCCCTCGTAGTGGCCGCCCTCGGTGAGGGTCTCGGGGATCTCCTTGATGCCGAGCGGGGTCAGCATCAGCTCGTTGACGGCGCGGCGCCAGGAGACGCCGAGGAGCGTCTCGATGAGGGCGGCGACGATGGAGGTGCCGCAGGCGGAGTAGGCGAAGACCTCGCCCGGCTCGAAGAGCTGTCCGTACCCGGCGAAGGTGTCGAGGTAGCGGTCGAGGTCCGGGAGGTCGGTGTCGTGCCAGACCTCGTACGAGTCGTCGATGCCGCTGGTGTGCGAGAGGAGCTGGCGCAGCGTCACCTCGACGGTGCGGCCGTCGCTGCGGCGGAACGCCTGCGGCAGCAGGGCGGTGAGCGGTTCGTCGAGGGAGACCAGGCCGCGGTCGACGAGCCGGAGCGCGGTGAAGGCCAGCATCGGCTTGGTGATGCAGGTGACGCGCTGGCGGGAGGCCTCGCCGCGGGGGGCGCCGGTCTCGATGTCGTCGACGCCGTGGTACGTGAACCGCAGTTCGCCGTCGACGTACACGGCGGCGGCGGCTCCGGGGACGCCGTGGCCGCGGCCGGACTCGTGCAGGGTCTCGGCGACGGCGCGCAGCCGCGCTTCGGCTCCCGCCGCGCCGGTGGCGGGGGTGGCGGGTGCCTGTGCGCGCTTGCGGCGCAGCAGTTCGGCCTGGGCTTCCAGCGTGCGGTGTTCGTAGATCTCGGCGACGCGCACGGTGCGGCCGGCCGCGTCGCCGAGCCGGGCGGCGAGCAGGTTGGCCAGCAGGGAGTGGCCGCCGACGGAGAAGAAGTCCCGGTCGGCGCCGAGGTGGGCGGTGCCGAGGAGGTCGGCCCACACGCCCGCGACGGTGGCCTCGTCCGGGTCGTCGGTGGTGAAGCCGCCGTCGCCGGTGTCGGTCGCGGCCCAGTCGACGTCGCGGGCGGCCAGTGCCTTGCGGTCGACCTTGCCGTTGGGCAGCTGCGGCAGCCGCTCCTCGACGAGGATCCTGGCGGGCTGCATGTAGTGCGGGAGCTTGCGGCGCAGGTGGTCGCCCATCGCCTCGACGGGGACGTCCTCGCCTTCGAGGCCGACGTAGCAGACCAGCCGGGTGTCGTCGTCCTTGCGGACCGCGAGGGCGGCGACGTCCTTGAGTCCCACGACCTCGCGCAGGACGGACTCGATCTCGCCGAGTTCGATGCGGAAGCCGCGGACCTTGACCTGGTTGTCCTTGCGGCCCATGAACCGCAGTTCGCCGTCCTCGGTCCACCGCGCCAGGTCACCGGTCCGGTACAGGGTGCCGGGCGGCAGGTGCGCCGGGGCGGGGACGAACACCGCTCCGGTGCGCTCGGGGTCGTTGATGTAGCCGCCGGCCAGGCCGTCGCCGCCGAGGTGGAGTTCGCCGACGACGCCGCGGGGCACGAGCTGTCCGTGCGGGTCGAGCAGGTGGGCGACGGTGTTGTGGACCGGGACGCCGATGGTCGGGCTCTGGGTGACGGGGCCGGTGAAGCACTTCCACGTCGAGTACGTGGTGTCTTCGGACGGGCCGTAGAGGTTGTAGAGCCGTTCGACGGCGGTGCCCGCGAAGGCGGCGTTGACGAGTTCCTTCGCGAGGGGTTCCCCGGCGACGTTCAGGACGACGGTGGAGGCGGGTACGGCGCCGCGCTGGAGCAGCACGTTCAGGGCGCTGGGCACGGTGTTGACGAGGGACGGGCGCAGGCCGTCGTCCTCGGTGAGCGCCAGCACGTTGTCGACGACCACGACGCGGCCGCCGGTGGTCAGCGGGGCCCACAGTTCGAACACGGAGAGGTCGAAGTTGAGGGAGGTGGCGAAGAGCACGCGGGCCAGGTCCGCGGGCCGGTAGGTGTCCCGGGCCCAGGCGAGCAGTGCCACCACGTTGCGGTGGCTGATGACGACGCCCTTGGGCAGGCCGGTGGAGCCGGAGGTGTAGATCAGGTGGGTGGTGGCGGCGGGGTCGACGTCGAGGTCCAGCGGGTCGGGCTCCTCGGCGGCGGCCTTCTCCCACAGTTCGTCCCAGGGCAGCGCGGCCGCGTTCACGGCCCGCAGCCAGGCGGCGGGCCCGGTCGCGGCGTCGTCGTCGAAGACGACGGCGGCCATGTCGGCCGTCGCGGCGATGCCGGTGAGCCGGTCGGCGGGATAGGCCGGGTCGAGGGGGACGTAGGCGCAGCCGGCCTTGTGGACGGCGAGCAGCAGGCAGACGGTCCGGTGGGTGCGGGCGACGGAGACGCCGACGCGTGAGCCGGGGGTGACGCCGTGGGCCCGCAGGGCGCGGGCGATCCGGTTCGCCTGCTCGTCGAGCTCGCGGTAGGTCAGGGTGGTGCCCCGCCACTCGACGGCGGGTTCGTGCGGGGTGCGGGCGGCCTGGGCCTCGACGTGGGCGTGCAGGGTGGTGTCGCGGGGGTAGGGCCGGGCCGTGGCGTTGAGCTCCACGAGGAGGTGGCGGGTCTCGGGCTCCGAGAGCAGGGCGAGCTCTGCCACGGGGGTGGTGGGGCGGCGGCAGGCGTCGAGGAGGAGGGTCCGGTAGTTGGCGGCCATCCGGGAGATGAAGGCCTCGGTGAAGAGGGCGCCGTCGTACGTCAGGGCGAAGCGCACGGTGCCGGGTGCGTGCTCGACCTCCAGCAGGAGGTCGAGGCCGTGGGGGCGCGGGCCGCTTTCGCCGGCCGGCGCCGTGGTGTCGCGGCTGACGAAGCCGACGCGCAGCCCGGTGCCGAGGTCGGCGGGGACGTCGGCGTGGTCGGGGTGCCCGGCGGCGGCGCGGTAGCGGGCGGAGAGGGCGGCGGTCAGGGCCGGGAAGGTGACGTCGTCCCCGATCCGGGAGCGGACGGCGACGGGGTGGGTCCGGTGTGCGCCGGCCGGTCCGCCGGCGCGGGCCAGGACGAGGTCGTCCTGGCAGCTGTAGCGGTGGATCAGCACGGTGAAGGCCGCGTTGAACAGCTCGGCGGCTTCGAGTCCCCTGGCGCCGACGAACTCCGTCAGCGGCTGGAAGGCCTCCCCGGTCCAGGAGTGCGTGACCGGGAATTCGGCTTCGCCGGTGCCGGGGTCCCGGACGGGAAGCTGGAGGGCCGGGGCGGCGGTCGGCATCTCTTCGGGAGCGGCGGGTGAGGCGGCAGGCATTTCGCCCACGGACGTGATTCCCCTCGTTCGATGGCGCTGTTTCGGTCTGCGGGCACGACGGAACGGAATTCCCGGTGTGCGGAATTCTGTGCAGGCCTTCCGGAATGCGGGCATGCCGAGGAAACCCGGGGCCCGGGCGGCATGCGGAACAGGTGAGAATAAAAAATGGAGGTGATGAAGTGGAATTGAGTGGGATATGTGCGCGACCGCGCGTGGAATGCGGACGATCCGGAACGGCCGGGACGGGACTAGGACGGCCCGGCGGAGGCCACGGCCGGATCGGGCGCCGGCCTGGTCCGGTCGGCCCAGCTCGCGACCAGGGGCATCAGGGCCCCGACCGAGGCGAAACCGACCGCCATGACCAGCCAGCCGACGGCGCCGTGCTCGATCGCCAGCCAGGTCAGCACGGCGGGCGCGATCATCTTGCCCAGGTCGGCGCCCATCGCGGCGGTGCCCTGGTACTGGCCCTGGGCGTGTTCGGGCGCGAGGCCGAAGGACATGCCCCAGCTGCCGGCCGACTGCCGGATCTCGCCGAGGACGTGCGCCAGCGCGCCGGCGACGAGCAGGACGGAGGCGACGAGCGCGGAGGCCCCCTCGGTGAGGGCGAAGACCACGCAGGCGACGCCGAGGCACAGCGAGCCGGCCCGGGCCGCCCGCGCGGCGGCGGACGGTTCGTCGGTCCCGCGCGCGGCTCTGACCTGCAGCAGGACCACCGCGACGGTGTTGGTGATCAGGATGACGGCGATCATCCAGCGGGGTGCGCCGGTGTGGTGCAGCACCCAGAGCGGCAGGACCACGTCCAGCAGCAGGTTGTGCATGGAGAGCAGGCCGTCCAGCACGACGAAGGTGAGGAAGGGCCGGTCCCGCAGCACCACCAGGGCGGGTCCCGGCCGGGCGGGCTGCGGCGGCACGGCCGGGAGCAGCAGCGTGAGCAGGCCGGTGACCAGGTAGGTGCAGGCGTTGAAGACGACGGCCGCCCGGTAGACGCCGGGGGTGTCGGCCACGAGCACCAGGCCGGCGAGGGCGGCGCCGACGGAGACGCTGACGTTGCTGGTGGCCCGTAGGTAGGCGCGGACGGAGACCCGGTCCTCGGCGGGGACCAGCCCGGCGATCATGGCCATCCGGGCGCTGCGGCTGGCGCTGTACGCGACCGCCTGGAGGGACAGCACCACGAGGTACTGGCGGAATCCGCCGACGAGCAGGAGGGCGGCGGTGAGCGGCCCGAGGGCGAGGAAGGACCAGATCTGCACGGCCCGGGGGCCGATCCGGTCGGCCAGGTGGCCGGTCGGCGTACTGAGGGCCAGGGCCACGCCCGCGGCGACGCCGACGCCCATGCCGAACTGGCCGGGCGAGAGCTTCAGGACGGAGGTGGCGTAGATGGCGTTCAGCGCCATCCACAAGCCCTGTCCCAGGGTGTGCACCAGCGTGATACCGGTGAGCGTGCGGGCGGGGCCGCGCTTCGGGAGCAACCGGCTCAGCATTGCCGCACCACGTCACTCGGATTGAATTGTACGGACCAATTCTCGACCGTCAGGATCACTGACACCGTTCCGACCTCTCGTTCAGCACCATTGCCAACGACAAGATTCGGGATTTCCCCCGTTGACGCCCGGCCGAGATCGTCGGCCGGACACGAAGATCTATTAGAGACAGTGCCGAGGTGATGCGTCCAGGGAATACTCTGTGGCGCTCGTCACACGCGAATGCCTCCGTGATGGGCGGTAAATTCTTGGCGAAATCATCCGGGGAAATGCCGTGAAAGTCCGGGCTACCTGCCGGTAGCAAACGGCCCGCACGACGAGAAGGCCCCCGCACCGGAGTGCGGGGGC
>NZ_JBHWBP010000160.1:0-16025 GCF_042735575.1 Streptomyces sp. NPDC059564
CCCTGCCCTCCCTGCCCTCCCTGCCCTCGCTCCCGTCCTTCCCACCGCGTCCTTCCCCATCCACTCCCCAGTCCCTCGGCTGGCCAGGGCCGGGCCAACCCGCCGACGTCCGGAAAGCCGCTTTCACCGAGGTTGCAGGCGCCCGGTCTGAGAGCCCTGGTGGCCTCGGCGACATGGACCTCCCGGCGATGTCGCCCAACGACGTCGACGCCACGTACAGCGACCTTGCGGACAAGACCCAGGATCTGAAGTCCAACGCGGTCGACGAGAGCATTCAGTTCAATCTCAACGGCAACGCCGATCTCTCCTGTAGTGCCGCTGGATGCAACGTCACGGCCCACGTCACCGCCCACGTCACTGCGACTGCCCCCAACGCGACGGTCACAGGCGGCCAAGTTCAGGCCGAGATGACGGCATCCGTCCAAATCGACGGTCAGGGAGCCGGCGGCTGCACCCAAACGGCGTCCCTGTCGCTGAACGGCACCAGTGACATCAGCTGCTTCGACGGCGCGGCCGGACCGGTCTTCGCCGCAGACGAAGCCCAGAAGAAGGCCCAGGCTCAGGCACAGTCCAGTGCCCAGGGCGGCGTCCCGGTCGAGTACACCATCGCAAGCACAGGGCAGGCATTCGTCACGGCGACCGCGCAGGTCGACGTCTCTGTCTTGGTACAGAAGCAGAAGAAGGAACAGCAGCAGGCAAAGGATCCGTGCGGCACCGGCGGCTCGGCCGGCCAGGGATCCGGTCCCTACAACTGCGCTTTGGTGTCGCCCGGCAACCCGACCACGGCCACCGTCAGCCCGCAGAAGCTGCTAGCCGACGCAAAGGCCCTCCACGATGCCTTCGGCGTGGGCAGTCGTGCTGACAAGGGGAACACCATCGCAACCGGCCAACTCGGGGGCCACCTGGTGTACTCCGTGAGCGGAAACCGCACCAGCGAGGCCGTGCGGAAACTGGCGGACAAGCTCGGCTACCGGCGCATTTTCGCCACCGATCTCAATCCGGGCCTCGACACGGACGCTGAGCAAATCCTGTTCAACGCCATCGACGAACATGAAGAACCGGGCGACGGTATCATCGCAGCCTCACGTCCGGCCTGTGGCGCCGACCGGCAGAATTGCGCAGACCGGGGTAATAACTATCCGAACATCGAACTGTGGGATCAACGGAGACCGATTTTCAAGTAGCCGGGATCTCCGCGAGGGTTGACGGTAATGCTGATTCTGTGGGACTACGAAATTTCCGACCGCGCCGACGTAATCCGACAGCTGGATCGCGGCCGGATGTTCGACCTGGCCACCAGCGTCGTTGAGGGAACCATTGAACTCTTCGACCCCCCCTTCAATGAGTATTTTCCACTCCCTATCGCAGAACTTCTAGGCTCAGCCATCCGTACCTGTCGGGAATCCGCTCCGGAATGGCTGGTGGATAAGGCATGGGCAGAAGATTTTTTCGACACCCTGGATTTGCTGCCAAAGGTCGCGGTGCGTCCTGGTGTGGGGCCGTTCTCGATGGCGATCGAAAACCTGGTGGAAGCCCTCTCTGAGGGAAGGGAATCCGACGCCGCCCTCAATGTACTGTCCTCGTGCTACGAGGCGATCCTGACCTCCCAGCTCACCGGACGGGTGACGCTCGGGATGGAGCGGGAAAATGAGAAGTGCCGCCGAGCCATCGAGCTTCAGCAGAGCCTGATCTCGGGCTTCGCCCTCTGAGAGGAGGCTATGCGAGGGGTGTGAGCGGTTCGCCCGAAGATCGAGGTCAGGCAATCCGGCCGACCAACTGGCGCAGGTTCATCGACTCTTGCCGACACCGTAACTGCCAGAGCGAGGCGCCCTTCGACGTCATCCGCACGGCGGATGAATGCCCGATAGGACACGAGATTGGATTCGGTGCCGCTGGCCACCTGCCCCACCATGACGGGTTGATGGGCAGCTTCGAGTCAGGGCAGATGGGCCTACGGCGCGGCGTGCACCGCTCCGGCCGGGGGTGGATCGAGTAGGCGTTGTGGGTCGTGGAGGACACCGAGGTGCTGGCGAAGATGGGCTACCTCGACTTCCTCGATCTGGTCTTCTCTGAGGAACTGGCCCGTCCGCGAAGACCGGTGCTTCAGCCAGGGCCTGCGGCCCTCCCGGCCGCCGCACCACAAGACGCTCGATGAATACGACTTCTCGTTCCAGCCCGACCTCGACCCGCGCATGGTCAACGACCTCGCCACCCTCTCGTTCGTTGAGGCCAAGGCGAACGCCGCTCTCCTGGAGCCGCCCGGGGTCGGGAAGACACGCATCGCCGTCGCTCTGGCCATCGAGGCCTGCCGGGCCGGCTACTCGGCCTACTTCACCAGCCTCGACGACATGGTCCGCAACCGCAAAGCCGCCGAAGCAGCCGGGCGCCTGGCCAACAAGCCGGGCACCTACCTGCGGCCGGGCGTCCTCGAGGTCGACGGGGTGGGCTACGAGAGCCTCGAACGCGGAGAGGCGAACCTCATGAACCACCGGCGCCTGACCCGTGACTACGAAACTCATCCGCACCGCTCCGAAGCCGTGATCCGCGTCGCGATGATCGACCTGATGAGCCGCAGGCTCACCCAGGGATCCACCCCGAGCTGGAAGGGGTCATAGCCGAACCACGAGGTCGGTCCGACAAGCCCACCCGGCGATAGGCGAGGATGCAGTTCAGCCCCTCACAAGAGAGCGAGTCCTACGGTGACTGAACCGGCCCCGGTGAACCTCATAGATCTGGGAGACGCGGATGACAACCGCTGCGTCGTCCGCGTGACCGGCCGCTATCAGCCCGGGATTCTGACCGGACACGACATTCTCCGAGCCGATGTCCTGGTCACCGCGAGTTTCGTCGATGCCAGGCTTGAGATCTACCTGTTCCAGCAGGATCTCGACACCTGGCAGCGCGACCTGACCCTGCTTACGCCGGGCAAAGGTGCGACGATCGGTGGCGACCGCGGGCTGAGTCTCGACTTCTTCATGCACGAGGACCGCACGCTGTCGTTGACGGTCCAGGACCCCGACCGCCTGAGCGCCATGCTCGGGATCGAACCTCCGGAGACCTGGATCCAGGACCACCACCAGCGACTCGACCAGGTTCGAGCGACCTGGCCCAGTGAGGTCGTGGAGACGGCTCCCATGGCCTACGAGTGGCGCCCCAGCTGCAAGCGCTAGGTCACGCGACGAGCCCCAAATTGCCAACTCGGCTACTTCTCAAACACCCCTGCCGGGACAAAACGCTCTTTGAGAGGTAGTTTTCACCTGTCTTGCAGCGGTATTAGATGGTTCTTCTAGTGCGACGTCGTGGTGATGGTGAGGTAGGGGGTGTGCGTGGGGGTCTGTTGCCGGATGGGGTGACAGGAGAGGCGGGATGCGGTCTGTTCCTGTCTCATCCCACGATGTCCGGTCTTCGGGGCCGTGTGCCTCCGCCGTCGCGGCTTCGCGCCTGGGTGCATTCGCTCCGCGGCGGTACGCCGGAAACATGACCAAGCGACGTCCGTATCCGAGTGATCTGTCCGATGCCCGCTGGGAGTTGATCGAGCCGGTCCTTGCCGCCCGGCGTCTCGAGCGCCGTGGCAGGGCCCTGGATTTCGGCCGGCCGCCCGAGCACGACCTGCGCGACATCATGGACGCGATCTTGTATCTGGACCGCACCGGAGTCCAGTGGCGCTGCCTCCCGCACGACTTCCCGCACTGGAACACGGTCTACGGATACTTCGCGAAGTGCGCGGACGAGGGCGTGTTCGCCCAGCTCAACAGCCTGCTCAGGCAATTGCTACGGGAGAAGGAAGCGCGGGACGCAGAACCATCGGCGTGTGTGATGGACGCGCAGAGCGTCAAGACCTCCACCAGCGTTCACGCCTCCAGCCAGGGCATCGACGCCGGGAAGAAGATCGTGGGCAGGAAGCGGAGCATCGTCACCGACACACTCGGGCCCCTCATCGGGGTCCTGGTCACTGCGTCGAGCGTGCAGGACTCTGTCGCCGGCACCACACTGCTCGACCAGGTCGCCGCCGACCACCCGCGCGTCCGCAAAGTGATTCACCTCGCCATGACCGACCTCATGGTCCGCCGCCTCACCGGTGAGAACACCATCTCCTGGCGTGGCCCGAAGAAGGCCACTAAACAACCCACTCCGGGATGAAACGCCGGACGAAAACGACCTCTCAGACTTCCGTCAACCAGGACGGAAGCAGCAGCCGGTGTCCGGCCCACTGCCAAGGCCGGGCCCCGAGCCCCGACGCGTCGTCCGCTGGATCATGACGCACCCCCAGCACCCCGCCGTCGCCGCGGAACGGGCATGGTCGAGGGCCACGTCAACCGCATCAAGACCATCAAGCGACAGATGTACGGCCGATCCTCGTTCCGCCTCCTCCGCACCCGGATCCTGCTCCGATCATGACCGGGGGATTCACGGAATCGCGGCCTGAACCCACATGCCTGCCCGCCGACACCGCCGCCTGGGCACCTGGCCGGTGCGGCACCGGGACATCGGGGCATGAGGTGCTGGCGCGTAGGTGCTGCAAGCCGGTCTGCCCGTGACGGGCGCCGGAACTGGTGCCATGTCTCGTTTGGTGAGTTTCTCAGCGGTAGAAGCGGCGTGCCGCACACTCGTGGATCGCCCTGGTCCAGGCGGCGAGCGCCGGGGTGTGGGACGTCGCCTCGCTCAGGTTCTGCCACAGATTCGCACCGCTCCAGCGGGTGAACCAGCGGTGGGCCGTAGGCACGCTGACCCCGAAGGTGGAGGGCAGTTGCTGCCACGCGCAGCCGCTGGTGACCACGTAGACGACGGCGACCATGACCCTGCGTGCGTCAGTCGCGGCCCTGCCACCGCCCTGGGGCCGCAGCGGCAGGTCGGGGAGGAGCGGGCGAGCCGCCACCCACATCTCGTCGGGGACCAGGCGCTGAGCGAGTGCCTCCATTCCATGATCGTACGCACCCGTGATGGGTGACCCCGCTGATCTGCCAAATGAGATGTGCGCACAAGAGCCACGCGGGCCTATCGTCGGCCGCCCACCGACGAGTTCGGCACCAACCACGAAGGGGAATCCATGACCATTCTCGTAACGGGTGCGACGGGAAATTCCGGCCGCGTCCTGGTCGACCGGCTGCTCGGGGCCGGACAGCAAGTGCGGGCCCTGACCAGGAACCCCGAAGAAGCTCAACTTCCCGTTGCGGTCGAGGTGGTGGCAGGCAGCCTCACCGACCTCACCGGAGCCGAAACGGCACTTGACGCAGTGGACGGCGTCTATTACCTGTCCGGAGTGCTCGACCCGGAACGTGCGATACAACAGGCCCGCGCCTTCGTGGAGCTCGCCGCGGACGCGGGGGTCAGGCGCATCGTCGATCTCTCCGGCCTCGCCGTCACCGTGCGGCGGCCAGGGAGCTACGAAATGCTGCGCGACGTCGAGGAGGTCATCGAAGCCTCAGATCTGGAGTGGACGCACATTCGGCCGGGCGAGTTCGCCGTGAACAAGCTGGACATGTGGGGGGCGTCGATCCGCGCGGAGAGCACGGTGCGTAGCGCCTTCCCCGAAGCGCTCGGAGTCCCCCTCCACGAGGCGGACATCGCCGAAGTGGCCGCTGCCGCGCTCCTTTCGGATGGCCATGCCGGGCACGCGTACTCGCTGAGTGGGCCACAGCAGCTCACACAACGGGAGCAAGCCGCAGCGATCGCCCAGGGCCTGGGCAGGCCGCTGAGCTTCGAGCCCTTGACGTACGGTCAGGCCCGCGCCTCATACATCACGGCCGGGATGCCGTGGGATATCGCTGAATACCTGCTGGGCTATCAGGCCGAGTACGCGGAAGAGCCGCCCGAGGTTCTGCCCGATGTCGAACGAGTCCTGGGCAGGCCGGGCCGCACGCTGGCACAGTGGGCCGCAGATCACGCATCCGACCTCTCGGATGATCCCGTGCGGCAGGCGAAGGAATCGGCCGGTACTGTCACGGGCTGATCCGACGCGTTCTCCTCGTTCGGCGTCGCAGGTTCCCGCGCCGACGGCTTGCCTTCGACGCTCGATCGGGCGGCCGCCCGTCGTGTACGACGCGAAAATCGGCCCTGCGGCCGCCGGGCCAGCCCGCCCCACTCTGCGGCACACGAGGAAGCCACAGAGGAGGCGGGCTGCGCCCCGTGGCGGGCAGAGCCGGGGGCGAGCCACAGGCTTACGCACGACCCGGACCGATCGCAGTCGGCCGAGCACTTCCCCGGGCAGGGCGGTAAGGAGGTGGGCCACGCGAGGGGCCTCGTACCCGGTGTCGAAGATGATGAGGACGTCCAGGTCGCCCTGGGCCCACGGCCCGCCCGAGATCAGATCCTGAACCAATTGCGCGACCGTCGGTACCAGCAGCTTTACGCCGATCCAGCTGCGTGAGACAGATACCGACAATTGGCGTAACGGATCTGGCGCGGGGGCGTCAAGAGATCAACAACCCAGAGCGAACGGGAGCGACAGACCTCGATGACCAGTGACGAGCCGGTCCGACGCGGCGGACGCGAAGCTCAGCGCCGCCGTACCCGCAAGGCGATCGGTGACGCCGCGGTGCGGCTGAGCGTTGGTGGAGCGACGCCGTCCATCGACGAGATCGCGGCCGCCGCCGATGTGTCACGCCGCACGGTCTACGTCTACTTCCCGAGCCTCGACCACCTGCTGATCGACGCGGCGGTCCCGGACGGGCCAGCAAGCGACCTCGATCCCCGCCTTTGGGGTGGGCGTGTGCTGCTGCGTCAGACGGTAAGGACGATCTTGCCCTTGACTCGGCCCGCTTCGCTGAGTCGGTGGGCTTCGGCCGCCTCCCGCAGCTCCAGTATCTTCTCGACCGAGACCTGCAAGGCGCCGCCTTCTGCCAGTTCAGCGATGCTCCTTAGATCGGTCCCGGACGGGGTGAAGCCGAACTCGACGAAACGCAGGCCGAGTGCCGCGGCCTGCTCCCGGACGCTGCTGCGGTCGGGACCGGTGCCGCGCACGTCGATGAGAGTGCCGCCCGGCGCGAGCACAGCCAGGGAGCGGGGCCCGTAGTCGTCGGCGATCGGGTCCAGGACGATGTCGACGTTCCGCACGGCCTGGGAGAAGTCGACGTGCGTGTAGTCGATGACCTCGTCGGCGCCCAGGTCGCGCAGGAAGGCGTGCTTGCCTGTGCGGGCCGTTCCGATCACGTACGCGCCGTGCGCCTTGGCGATCTGCACGGCCAGGTGGCCGATCCCGCCGGCCGCCCCGTGGATGAGGACTCGCTGACCCGCACTCAGTGAGACGACGCGCGTGAGCGCTTGCCAGGCAGTGAGGCCCACGGTCGGCAGCGCGGCAGCGTGCACATGGTCCACGCCCTGTGGAACGGCGGCAAGCCACTCCTCCGACGTGACCGCGTATTGCGCGTAGGCGCCGTGTGGCGGGAAGGCGTTCCCGAACACCGCGTCACCGGGCCGGAACCGGGTCACCTCCGCGCCGACGGCCTCGACCACTCCGGACAGGTCCAACCCGAGCGTGAACGGTGGTTCGCCGAACCTGCGCACGTTTCCGGAGCGGATCTTCCAGTCGGCGGGATTGACCGCGGCGGCGCGGATCCGCACCAGGACCTCGCCCGGCCCCGGCTTCGGCCGGTCGGTCTCGACGAGCTCAAGCACCTCGGGACCGCCGAAGGACCGCTGGCTCACGGCGTGCATGCTGTTGGTCATGGGATACCCCTCCTCACGGGACTGCGACCGCTTGATCGCGGCTCCCATCCTGGTGGGCTGCGGTACCCATTGCATAGAAGGCACCTGTTTGATATCTAGGTACCTTATGGGTACTACCTCTGAACAGGGCCTCGACCGCTGGACTTCCACCTACCGCCGCGACTGCCCGTCGCGCACGGTCGTCGAGGTGCTCGCCAACAAGTGGACGCTGTATGTCCTGGCGGCGCTGCGGCGGCAGGACGGGCCGCTGCGCTTCAACGAACTCCGCCGCCTCCTCGATGGCATCACACAGAAGATGCTGACCCAGACGCTCCGCGAGCTGGAACGGGCCGGCCTGGTCCGCCGCACGGTCTACGCCACCGTTCCGCCCCGTGTGGAGTACGCCCTGAGCGACCTGGGAGTGGAGGCCGGACGGCTGACCACCGCGATCGCGGAGTGGTCGGTGGTGCACGTCCCGGAGATCGCCGCCGCCCGCCAGGCGTTCGACCTCCAACGTAGCGCCGAACCACAGCCAGTGACGCCGTAACGGCAACCGGAACGGCGGTGCGTATCCTCTGCTGTGCGTTGCCGGACTTGCTGCACGCACGGACCGTACGAGGATCCATCCGGCGGCACCGAGCCGATGGCGTGCGCCCTTTTGATGCGAGATCGATGACGTCACCGCAGATCACGCCTTGACCGAGAAGCGTAGGCCCGCTAACTGTCGCGAACCTGGGACACTGTCAGCGACACAATCTCCCAGCTCAGCAGGGTATTGAAATGCCGGTTCTGGCACAGATCTTGGGGAGGCGTCGCGGAGCGTTACCCCGTTGTTCGATTGCGAGGTGTCGTGCGCAGGGTGGATGGGCTGGCGGTCACCGCTCGGCGGTGCGATGCGCCGTTATTCCCGGCCGTCAGCCCTGGAAGCGCCGGCACAGCCGCCCGCTTCCCTGGACCGGCCGGCGACGAGGAGGCACTCGGCCGGGAGGTGGATGCGGGCATGCCAGTCGGTGTCGATGCCCGCGGCCGCGCACTCGCGTTCGTCCGCACACACCGCCTCGGCGGCTTCCGGGGCTCCACGGCATCACGCCCGTGAGCGCGTCTCGACGTGGCCGGCTACGGGTGGGTTCCGAGGGTGGTCATGCGCCGAAGAGGCGACAGAGCGATCGGGATCCACACACAGGCCAGGCAAGCGGCCGAGACGCCCAAGGCACACCGGACGCCGCCGGCCGTGGCGAGGGCACCGGCTGTGGCGGAGCCCAGAGCGACGGCGCCGGTGAAGAGCACGCGCATGGTGCCGTTGACCCGGGCCATCAGTCCGGCGGGCGTGACCTGCTGCCGGAAAGTCATCATCAGGACGGAGTCGAAGCCGACCTTGAGCATGACCAGCGCCCACCCGACGGCTGCAAGAGGCCCAGGCACGGGCCGCTCGAGCAGAGGGATGGTGATGGCCAGGGGTGCGACCGCGATCCCCACGAATAGGACGGCTCGGCCCGCACCGAGTCGTTCGGCCAACCTGACGGCTGTCAGGGCGCCGACCAGACCACCGACGCCGCCGGCGCCGAGGAACACCCCGAGCGTCCCCTCACTCCATCCGAGCTCGGTCAGTGCGAGGACCGGGAGCAGGGTCATCACACCGGCGGTGCCGATGTTGACCATGGAACCGGAGACCACCACGGTGCGTAGAACGGGCTGGCGGAAGACGAACGCGACGCCCTCGCCGATCTCGTGCAGGAGACGCAGTCGGGGAGCGCCACCGGCCGGATGCTCAGGGGTGGTGAGCGCGGACAGCCACCCCGCGGACCAGAGGTATCCCGCGGCCATCACGAGCAGCACTGCCGGCGCGCTCAGCAGTCCGGCCGCCCACCCGGCCAACGGCGGACCTGCGACGACCGCTGTCTGCGTGATCGTGGCCAGCCTCGCGTTGGTGCGTGGGAGCAGGGAACCGGGGGCGATGTCCTTCACGAAGCTCTGGGTGGCCAGGTCGAAGAACACCGTCGCAACGCCCTGGATCACCACGACCGCCAGGAGGTGGGTCATCGTCAAACACCCGGCCCACGCGGCAGCGGGCACCGTGATCAGCGCAGCAGCCCGCACCAGGTCCGCGCCGATCATGACCGGGCGGCGCCGCACCCGGTCCAGCCACGCGCCGACCGGCAGTCCGAGGATCACGAAAGGCAGGGCCAGTCCGGTCTTCAACAGCGAGGTCCCTCCCGCCCCGGCGTGCAAAACGGTGACCGCCGTCAGCGGAACGGCCACTTGGCCGATCTGGGCACCCCACAACGCAACCCCGGACGCCGTGAGATAGCGGGTGCCGTCCTTGCGAACGGGCGCCGCGGCCACCGTGATTGCCTCAGCTGTCTCTGTCATGGAATGCAGCCTCCCGGAACCCCTCGCCCGGCCCAATAGATTCACGCTAGAGTGAATCCTCGTGGCCCCGACCCTCACCCTGACCTTGAGTACGGCGGATCTGAGCCAGCTGCGCTGGGCCGTATCCCCGGCCTGGGAGCTGCTTGCGTCCATCCGGACGCTGGTGCAACCGGCAAGCCACGCGATCCACATGCCATGGCTGTCCGACCACCGCCACGACCCACTCCTCACCGGCCCCCGGCCGTCGGCGGCGTACGACCTCACCGCCGGCCCGACACGCCACCTTCCCGGGTTCCTCGCGCCGACCCCGCTGTCACCCCTGACCGCACTCGACGACGAACTCGACGAGGTGCTCCGTACCCCGGCCCACGTTGTACGCCGGGACCTCGGCGAGGCGTTCGGCGACGATCTGCCGGTCGGTCTGGTACCGATGGTCCGCGCCCCGCGCCGTGAGATGGAAACAGTCGTCGCCGACCTGTTCCAGTACTGGCAGCGCACCCTGGCGCCCACCTGGCCGAGGATCCGAGCACTGCTCGAGTCCGACATCCACTACCGGGCGCGCTCGCTTACCGAGCGCGGGCCTGCGGCGATGTTCGCCGACATCCACCCCGACCTGACCTTCGACCAGGCCACCGGAACCCTGCGGATCGCCCGCCGGCGGGCAGCGGGTCTTCTCGATCCGCACCGCTCGCTGGAGGGACGCGGCTTGGTCCTCGTGCCATCGGCGTTCGCGTGGCCAAAGCTCTACGTCAAGACGTCAGCGCCTTGGATCCCCGTGATCCGCTACCCCGTTCGCGGCATCGGAACCCTGTGGGAGTCATCCGCCGCCGACTCCGCCGACTTGGCCCCAGCTCTGGGCGCCACCCGCGCCAGGCTCCTCGACCTCCTCGAAACCCCAGCCGCCACCCTGGAGCTCGCCAACCGAACCGGACTTGCTCCGGGCGGCGTATCCACACACCTGCACAAGCTCGCCCAGGCAGGCCTGATCGCACCTCACCGCACGGGACGAATCGTGCTGTACGCCAGAACCGCCAGAGGCGAAGCCCTGTACCGCTGAGACCCGGCCATGAAACATCCCGGTCCACGGCGCGAGCCCGTACGAGCCCGGCTGCGTCGTGGCAGGTACGGACAAGCGCGCGGACCCCTGCGGTCTGCACTCGTCCGTGCCGGGCCAGCTCGCGCACGGCCTGCTACAGGTCTTCGTGGGCTTGGGCCATGCAGGCAGGGAAGCAGGGGGACTCCGACAGCCCGCATGCTGTCCTGCCCGGTTCACCCGAGAGCGGGCTGGATGCCGCCGAGCGGGGGCGGTGACCGGCGACGTGTGACGGCAGCCCGTCCGAAGGCCGCTCCCCGCAGTGGCCATTGCACCCCCATTCCGGGTAGTGCCTGACGTTGACGCGCTCGAACGCGGCGACGCCCCACCAGGACAGCCCGCGTCCGGGTTGGGCGTGCCCCGGCGGCGGGGTTCAGAAGGAGACGACCAAGTAGTCGATGTCGGTGAACTCGACCCGTAGCTGGTCGGCTCGGGTTCCGCCATCCTTGCAGCAGATCTCCTGCAGTCCCTCGGCGAGGATCGCGCGCAGGTCGCGGTCGACGGCGCCCTGGGCGCGGCCGGCCGTCGGACCGGCCACTGCCGCCGTGTGCAGGGCGGTCTTCCCGTCGTTTGTGGTGGCAGTCTGCCCGACCGCAGAGAGCCGTGTTGGCCGCGCGATGGGAGAAGTCGGTACAGCAGTTCCCGCCGCCGGGATGATGCCACTCCAACATCGGCCCCGACCCGTACCCTCGACGGCTTGGGTGTGTTCTTGGGGCGATGAGGCGCACGACGGTCCAGTCCAGACCCGAGCGCATGTTTGTTGCATACCTGCCAATCCACCGCTCCTTCCTGGCAATCTCAACCGCCTGGCCCCCCACGGCAATTGAAGGAGCACGAGTGCCCCTCCCCACGTCCTCATCCCGCACCCGCCGCAGCCGCACCCGAGTGCTGCGCGCCGCCGCCGTCGTCGCCTCGGCGGCGATGGTCGCCATCTCCGTCCAGAGCGGATCCGCCAACGCCTCGGCCGAGCGCGAGGCGGGAGCCACCGCGCTCGCCCTCGCCGCCGACGCGCGCGTCCAGGCGATCGCCGCGGCCCAGAACCCGGCGGCCGACACCGCGCAGGCCATCGGCCTGGCCGACGACGAGCGCCTCGTGGCCCGCGATGTGATCAAGGACGCCGACGGCACGGTGCACACCCGCTACGAGCGCACCTACTCCGGGCTGCCGGTCCTCGGCGGCGATCTGGTGGTCCACGAGAAGAAGGGGACGGCAGCCGCAGGACCACCAACGGCATCGAGGCCCGAATAGCCCCGCCCGCCGCCCGCGCCTCCCTCAAGGCCGCGCCCGCCGGTGCCCGCCAGGTCGTCTGGGCCGCCAGCGGAAACCCGGTCTTCGCCTACGAGTCTGTCGTCACCGGCACCCAGCACGACGGCACCCCCAGCGAGCGCCACGTCATCACGGACGCCGCCACCGGCGCCGAGCTGTACTCCTACGAGGCCATCGACACCGGCACCGGCACGAGCCAGTACTCAGGCTCCGTCACGCTGGACACCACGCAGAGCGGGGCTCCTACAGCCTGACCGACGGCATCCGCGGCGGCCACGAGACCTACGACCTGAACGGCGGCACCACCGGCACCGGAAGCCTGTTCACCGACGCCGGCGACAAGTGGGGCGACGGACTGCCGTCGAACCGCCAGACGGCCGCCGCCGACGCCCACTACGGCGCTGCCGTGACCTGGGACTTCTCCAAGTCCGAATTCGGCCGCAACGGCATCGCCGGGGACAGCAAGGCCGCCTGCTCCCGCGTCCACTACGGCAACGCTTACGTCAACGCCTTCTGGTCCGACGCCTGCTTCTGCATGACCTACGGCGACGGCGCCGCCAACCAGAAGCCGCTCACCTCCCTGGACGTCGCCGGCCACGAGATGAGCCACGGCCTGACCGCCGCCACGGCCAAGCTGAACTACAGGCGCGAGTCGGGCGGCCTCGACGAGGCCACCAGCGACATCTTCGGCACCTCGGTGGAGTTCTTCGCCAACAACTCGGCCGACGTCGGCGACTACCTCATCGGCGAGAAGATCGACATCCGCGGCAACGGCACGCCGCTGCGCTACATGGACAAGCCCAGCAAGGACGGCGCCTCGGCCGACTACTGGTCCAAGACCGTGGGCCGGCTCGACGTGCACAACGAAGACGGTCAACGGGGTCTCGTACAACTCGCCCACCTACGACGGTTCGACGGTGACCGGGATCGGCCGGACCAAGGCCTGCAAGATCTGGTACAAGGCGCTCTCGACCTACATGACGTCGACCACCAACTACGCGGGAGCGCGCACCGCGACCCTGCAGGCGACGGGTGACCTGTACGGATCGACCAGCGCGGAGTACCAGCAGGTGGCGGCCGCCTGGAAGGCCGTCGGCGTCAACGGCTGAGCCGGCTCCTGAGCGGTACCTCGCCCCTGCGGGCCTGCGGGCCCGACGGGGCTTCCGCCGCTTCCGGCGGACTGCGGGAAGCGGGCAGCCGAATTGGGAACGCCCGGCGGTCGGCCGGATCGCAGCCACCGGGCAGATCCGGGCCTCGGCGCAGTCGTGGCTTGAGCGGGTTACCCCGATATGTGCTGGTGGTGGTCTGGATGCAGAGCAGGCACGGGCTTCCCTGGGTGTCGATGTGAGGGGCCACGGTGGGGTTATCGCCCGCCATTACCCGGGTTCCCTGAGCAGGTCTTCGTGCGGGGCGCATCGTCAATACGGTGGCGGTGGGAGAGGGTGAGTTGCTTGGATCGGAACATGGAGAACTCGATCTGGGACGCGTTGCTGCCGGTGGTCCGGGAAGAGGTGGACGAGCTGATCAGAAGCACTCGGCGGCTTCACGCGGTGAAGCTCATCCGGGAGGCCCACCCCGGGCCGCGTCCTCAGCTGTCCGACGCCGTGGAGGTGATGTGCGAGCGCGCGGCGGAGCTGCGGTGCTGACCCTGACCCGGGTGTCGGAGCCCTGTGCAGCGAGTCCGTGGGTCCAGCTGCTACGCAGAACCCCGCTGGAGTCCCGATGGTGAATATCCGACTGGCAGGGCTTCAGCGTTTTCGTGTGAGGCCCGGTCCGTGGCGATCTGTCAGCTTGGTTGGCCCCGGAACGTAGCAAGCGCGGGCTTCCAAGATCATGGAGTTCTCGACGCCCCATGATCCGACGGGAAGACCGTGCCTGCCGAAGCCTCATCGCCGATCCCGCCTGCCTTTGACCAACTCCGTCAGCATCCTGAGGCCGTGCCCGAGGAGATCCCGGGCCTGCTGGAGCGACTGGCTGGGGTGCCCGACCCCCCTCGGGACCCGCGCGGCGTGCGGCACGCCCTGGTCGCCGTGCTCGCGCTCACCGCGTGCGCGGTTCCGGCTGGGGCGACCTCCCTGCCGGCGGTCGGCGAGTGGATCGCTGACGCCCCGTCCTGTGTCCTGGAGCGCCTTGGCGTACGGCCCGACCCGCTGTTCCCGAAGCGACGCACGCCTGCGGAAACGACGGTACGACGGCTGCTGGGACGCATCGACGGCGACGTGTTGGACCGGGCAGGAGCGGCCCGCGACCCTGCGGCTGCTGCGCACGGACGTGCTGCGCTGCGAGGTCGGCGACGACTCCCCGCAGCTGCCGCGCCAGCGCCGGGCTCGGCGCATCGACGAGGCAGGGAGGGGGCTCCACGTGGTGAATTACCTGGCGCGGCGCTGGGGTGCGACCGGCTAAGCAGCGGCAAGGTGGTCTGGTTTGAGCCCCCGTTCAGCATCGAGACAGCGGCGAGTCCTGATCACCTCCACACCGCTACCGGTCCGAGCCGACCAACTGGAGCCCTGCACGGGCGGGAGGTTGCTGAGTTGTGCGCGGTCAGCGTCACGCTTCGCATCCGGTGCGCGGACTGGACGGAACCCGGAGACTCTTCCTCCCGTGGAAATGGACAGACCCGCCGGACAGAGGGCCGTAACGGACCCGCCGCCCGGCGAACCTTCCCGGTCGCAGCAGGAGGCGCCGTCCCACCCGACGGCGCGCCGCGGTCAGTGCCAGATCTGGTGCTGGTCGCCGTTGTAGTACCACACGGAGGCCTGGGCACCGGCCCTCGTCGTGGCGCCGGGCATCTCCAGCACCAGCCCGCCGGTCGCGTCGTTCACGTAGGTCTCGCCGTAGTTGTCGCCCATCGCGCGCCAGTACTGGTTGCCACCGCCATTGCACGCCCACTGGACGAGCCGCGCGCCGGCGCCCTGGCCGCCGGGGATGTCCAGGCACTTGCCGCTCGCCAGGTTGACGAGCTGGCCGTCCCGGAGCAACCACTTCTGGTTGTTGCCGCCGTTGCACGGCCACTGAACGACGGGCGCCCCATTGGCCCCGCTGCCGCCGCTGACGTCCAGGCACATGCCGCTAGTGTTGTTGATGATGTAGGTCGCATAAGTGCCGTTCGCGGCAGAGGCAGAGCCGGCGCTCATCAGCAGGCTCGTGCCCACCAAGGCCAGCGCGGCGGCGCCTGCCGCCATGGTACGGCCTAGGTACCGGGTGCGGGTGGTGCTGTTCATCCTTCTCATCCCCCAAAATCGTACGGTTGTTCCCTCTTGGGGGGCGATTCTAGTGCTGTAAATATCCGCCGAGTGGGTCCAGTTGCGCTTTTGCTGCTGCCGGACGAGGTGGAAGCCGCGCTGCCGTGTCACCGGCCACGCCGGGCACCGTGACGGGTCGGTCTCCTCCAGCTGCTCGCGCCGCTCCCGTGTGATCGCCCAGGCCGACGACTCCACCGGTAGCCCCTCGGCCCGCCGCTGCTCGACCTCCATCCCCTTCCGCGCGGCGCCCCGGGTGTTCTTCGGTCGGATCCCCACAGCCGCGCCTTGGAAGGCGGCGTCCAGCGGCGCCAGGAGGTGGCCGTGCTTGGCGGCCCATCCACGCGCGGTGGCTAGGCCGTTTCTTTCAGATCATCGGATCGTTGGTTGATGTGTGTCGTTGACTGACGCCC
>NZ_JBHWBP010000161.1:0-15818 GCF_042735575.1 Streptomyces sp. NPDC059564
ACCCTAGCCGGGGGCGGGGGGCGGGGCCGAGGGTCGCCGGCGGGGGGGGGCGGGCGGGGGCCCCGCCCCGGCGCCGGTCCGGGGTCTCAGAAGTCGACCTGCGCGCGCACGTCGGCGCGGCCGACCGACTCCAGCTCCCAGGTCTTGCAGTAGAGGTTCCGGATGTACTCGATGTCGGCGTTGCGGGCGCGGGACTCGCGCACCGGGTACATCACGGTCAGCTCGTACGATCTCTCGCGGTTGATGTCGCCGTCCTTGTCGCGCCACTGCCCGCGGGCCTCCTCCAGGGTGAGTCCGGAGGGGAAGCGCGGGGTGATCACGTCGGCCACGAACTTCATGAACTCCTCTTCGGTGATGGGCGGGTTGCCGTTGTGCCGCCCGGTGCCGAAGTAGAGGTGGGTCGAGATGTACGGGCTGCCTTCCTCGGCGATGTTCTGCTCGCTCGCCGCCGGAGCGGTGCGGGTGCCGAAGGCGGCCTCCGACGCGGGTCCGCCCAGGGCGAAGAGGAGGGCCGCGGCGGCCAGGAGGGCGGCCGCGGGCGTCGAGATCCGGATGGGGCGCATGTCATCGTCCTGTCTGTCGTGTGGGTGGTGTCGCGCGGTCGTGTCCGGGCCGTCGGGCCCGGTCGGGGGACGGCCCCCGCTCGGCGGGGGCGCCTAGGCGGGCAGCGATTCCAGCAGGAAGGCCGCCGCGTCCCGGACCCCGCCCGGGGCCTGCGCGCACCGGCGCAGGCCCGCCGCCGTCCGGCCGAGGGTCTCGGTCGTGCGGACGGACCCGATGGCCGCCGCGCGGGGCGCCACCCGGGCGATGAGCTCCTCGGCCTCCCGCCACGCTCCGGCCCCGGCCAGGGCGGAGAGGAGCTCCGCGGTGAACAGGTGCCGGTACGCGGGTCCGGGCGCGGTGGCGGCCTCGTACAGCAGCGGGATGGCCCGGTCCCAGCGGCGCAGCCGGGCCTGTACCCAGCCGTGGTGGCCGAGCAGCTCGGTCTCGTCGATCCACCACGCCCAGTGGGGGTCGCGGCGCGAGAGGCCGTCCAGGAAGCGGCTGCGGGCGCGGGCGATCAGCTCCAGGGGCTCCCGGCGCGCCCCGAGCAGGGCGGTCGCGTGCGCCCGCCGCACCAGGACCAGGCTGGCGACCCGGGCGGGCAGCGGCCGCGGCCCGGCCACCCGGTCGGCGCTGCGCAGGGCGGCGCGCGGCCGGCCCGTGTGCGCGCTGAGCATGCTGTGGTTGAGCAGCACCAGGCGTGCCGTCCAGCGGTCGCCGCAGAGCCGCGCGAGGGCCAGGGCCCGGGCGTTCATCCGGTGGGCGGGGCGGTAGCGGCCCGCGTCGAAGAGGATCCAGCCGATGACCTCGCACAGTTCGGCGAGTGCCGCGAGCCGGTCGGCGTCCTGGCCGCGCAGGGCCGCCGGCTCGGCCGACAGGTCCGGGATCCGCCGTACGGCCTCCCGTACGGCGGGCACGGCGGCGCTCGCCCCGTGCTCGGTGTCGAGGGCCACGAGGTGCCCGACCTCGGCGAGGAGCGCCGCGGGCGGGACGGGCGGCACGGGCGGCACGGGCGTCACGACAGCAGGCCGGCGCCGACCGGCCCGGGGCTGCTCTGGCCGAGGGCGATGAAGGAGTCCGCCACCAGGGTCAGCCACTCCACCTCGTCGCGGAAGTCCTCGTACGGCGGCCGCGCCGGGATGTCGGACTCGGCGTCGGCCCGCTCGGCGCGCTCGGCCCGCTCCTCGGCGGGCCGGCTCAGGACGGCGCGTACCTGGAGGGCCTCGCCGAGCGGTGAGGTGGGGTCCTCGGGGAGGTCCAGGGAGCGGGCGACGCGGGTGAACTCCGCCATGGAGAGCGCGGTGCGCAGGATCAGCTGGCCGTCGCGGATCTCGATCACGCGCCGGTAGAGGCTGTACTGGGGGTCGCGCGGCGGGACCAGGTCGCCCAGCCAGGACCGCGGCGGGTCCAGGGCGATGTCGGGGGACGCCTGGTACAGCGCCCACCACAGGGGCCGCAGCCGCAGGTAGGAGCGGTAGCTGCGGATCCAGCCGCGGGCGCGGGTGAGGTGGATGCCCCAGGACGGGATGGTCCAGCCGGCGATCTGGAGCAGGGCGCCGACGCTGCCGCTCGTCCACTGGATGGGGTCGAGGGCGCCCGCGTCGTAGTGCAGCCGGGTGCCGGCGATCTGGATGCCCCGGGTGACGCAGTAGACCAGGATCAGGCTGGCGCCGAGGGTGACCGTGCGCATGCCGACCTTGAGCCACTGGCGGTTGGCCATCGAGGTGAAGCGCAGCGACAGCCGCACCGTCTCGAACTGTCCCACGGCGCAGATCAGCAGGTAGAAGGACATGTAGAGGGCGTACGCGGGGTGCTGGATGCTGAGCAGGATCGTGGAGGTGGCCGTCTCGGAGTGCGCCACGGGGCCCACGGAGAAGGAGGAGACCACCAGGACGGCGAGGGCCGCGCCGAAGCCGAGGACGCGGCGGCGCGCCATGCGCGGGGCCTCGGCGGGCGGCGCCGACCAGTAGACGAGGACGACCTGCTGGGCGGCGGTGAGCACGACCACCGCCGCCTGGGTGATGAGCGAGGTGATGTTCGGCAGCCCGAAGAAGGCGGAGATGTGCAGCCGCAGCTGGTCCAGGTCGACGAGGAAGCTGATCCCGGAGCAGAGGAAGTAGGTGCACAGCGCCCACAGGGCGATGTCGTGCCGTCGGCGCAGCAGGTCGGGAAGGCGGTAGCCGAAGGCCGCGAGGCCCACGAAGGCGCAGACCCACGCGAGGGTCGTGTAGATCACACGGTCCCCTGGTCGGGTCGGCCGAGTCCGCTCTCGATGCGGGCGACGATCTCGGCGGCCTCGTCGGGGACGCCCCAGGCCGGTTCGGTCCAGCGCTTCGCGGCGCGCGCGAGGATGAGGGAGGCCATCGTCTCGGCCTCCTGCTCCTCGTCGTCGCTGTAACGGGAGCGCATGAGCATGCTGCGCACGGCCTCGGGCTCGACGTCGGGGAGCAGCCGGCTCGGATCGGGATCCGCCGGACCGCTCGGGTCCAGCCGCACGGAGCCGTTGTGGTCGAAGGCTATGTGCGCGAGTTCGTGGGCGATGATGTGCTCTTTGTGGGAGGGCGTCGCCGCCTTCTCGAACACGATGACGTCGAAGTCATCCATTTTCAGCCATATTCCGAACAGGTGGCGTTCGGGGAACGGCGTCGACAGCAAATGGATGGGGCGCTGGCGCCGTTCGCTGAGACGGCGCAGGAGTTCGTCGATTCCGCAGCCGTGCTCCATGCCCCACTCTTCGAGCAGTGCTTCGCAGGTCTGACGGACCTTCTTGAGGCGGCGCCTGAGCCGCCTGTCCTCCGACGCCGGTAACGCGGAGCCAGGTAACTTCATCCCTCAGTCCTCCGGCGAACCCAGCGGTCGGACAACGCGGCCATGATGCCACACGCCCAACTCGCCGCCGTCCGACGTACGTTCTATCCGGCCATTCCCCCGGATCGCGGCGTCCCGGGCCCCGGGACGCTCAGCGCGTACCGAGGACCGCCGCTATGCCGCGGGCGAGGCAGGGCACCCGGTCGGCGGGAATGCCCGCGATGTTGATCCGGCCGGAGGTGGTTCCGTAGATCGCGTGCTCCCTGCGCAGCCGGAGCATTTCCTGCGAACTGAGCGGAAGCATCGAGAACATCCCGCGCTGGCGCGAGAGCGAGCGCGCCTGCGCGTCGTGGCCGAGGGCGCTCAGGCGGGCGGTCAGGTCCGCCCGGTTGGCTTCGATGCGGCCCCGCATGACGTCCAGTTCGGCCCGCCAGGCCGCCCGCAGGCCGTCGTCCTCCAGGATCGCGGTCACGACGGCGGCGCCGTGCTCGGGCGGCATCGAGTACAGCGTGCGGGCGGCGTTCTGCAGGGCCGTCTCGGCGTGCCGCACCGAACGGCCCGACGCGCCGAGGACGATGGCGCAGCCGGTGCGGTCGCTGTAGAGGCCGAAATTCTTCGAGCAGCTCACGGCGATGAACATCTCCGGCACGCGCGCGGCGAGCAGGCGGGTGGCCCCGAGGTCGGACTCCAGCCCGTCGCCGAGCCCGTGGTAGGCGAGGTCGACGAACGGCACCCAGCCGCCCCGTACGGCCAGTTCGGCCAGCGCCTCCCAGTCCTCGGCGGAGGGGTCGGCGCCGGTGGGGTTGTGGCAGCAGCCCTGGAGCAGGACGACGTCGTCGCGCCGCGCCGCGGCCAGCTCGCGCAGGACCCCGGCGGAGTCGAAGCCGCCCTCGGGACCGCACCAGCCGTAGGTGCGCACCCGGAGCCCCGCGGCCTCCAGGATGGGCCGGTGGTTGACGTACGCCGGGTCGCTGATCCACACCGTGGTGCCCGGGCGGGTCCGGCAGATCAGGTCGGCCAGCAGGCGCAGCGCGCCGGAGCCGGCGACGGTCTGGACGGCCGCGGCCCGGCCGTCCCCTGCTCCGGGCCCCAGGACCATGGTGAGCAGGGCGCTGTTGAAGGCGGCGTTGCCGGACAGTCCCCGGTACTCCTTGGACTCCGAACGCTCGGCGAGGCGGATCTCGGCCTCCCGGACGGCGGCCATGACGGGGGTGCGGCCGGTGGGGTCGCGGTAGACCCCGAGGACCAGGTTGAGCCGCTCGGCGCGCTCGTCGGAACCGAACTCGTACGTCAGGTCCCACAGCGGGTCGGTGGGCGGCGGGGGGAGGAGCTCAAGCATCTGCGGGGACCTCGGGGCGGGGACGGCGGCGGAAACGGGGACGGGGACCGGCGGCGGCCACCGCGGCGGCGGGCCCGCGGCGGTTGGCGAGGACGACGCCGAAGGTGATGAGGGGGACGCCGATCAGCACGGCGGCGGTCGGGGACTCGCCGAGCACGGGGACGGCGAGCAGGACGACGGCGACGGGGCTGAGGCTGCCGACGACGGAGCTGCGCTCGGCGCCCAGCCGGCGGATGGCGAACGCGTACAGCAGACCGGCGCACAGCCCGACGCCGAGCCCCTGCACCACGAGGAACAGGGCGATGTCCGTCCCGGCGGCGTGGGCGAGGCCGGTCGGGAGCACCCCGGTCAGCACCAGCAGCCCGATCACCGCGAAGGAGGGCAGGCACAGCAGGCCGATCGAGCCGACGGGGTCGAGGCCGACGTCGCGCAGGCCCACCGTGTACAGGGCCCACAGCCCGCTCGCCACCAGCAGGGTGCCGGCGCCCTCCAGTACGGCGGCGTCGACGGGGACGACGTAGCGCCAGACGAGGGCGGCCACGCCGAGCGCGATCAGGCCGAGCCCGGCTGCCTGCGTCCCGCGGGGCGTCCCGCGGCCCCGGGCGGTCATCAGCGCGGCGACGAAGAGGGGGACCATGCCGGGGACGATCGAGCCGACGAAGGCCGCCGAGGTGAGGGCGCCGCCGTGCATGGCGGCGAGGAAGAAGGGCACCCCGGCACCGCAGACGATCTTGGCGGCGGCGCCCGGCCGCACGGCGGCGATGGCCCGCCTGCGCTTCCACAGCGCGGGCAGCAGGACGACCAGGGGCACTCCGAAGCGCAGCAGGGCCGCGTCGGCGGGCTTGAGGGTGGAGGAGCCGAGGGCGCGGGCGCTGAGCGCGAAGGCGGCCCAGATGGCCACCGTGACGAGCAGCGCCGCCATGCCCTGGGCCTGGGGGGAGAGCCCGCGCCGGCCGGGTTCACCGGCACGCGGGCCCGCCGCGTCGGGAGGCAGGGCCGCTCGGGTGGTGTTCGTCGCGACCAAGGAAGTGCTCCAGCCTCCGGTACCCGGACCGGTCTGGTCCGTTGCCCGCAACGCTAGGGCCTGGGGCGGGGCAGCCGATTGCCAGTTCTGCCGCTCGGACATACGTTTGGGGCAGGATCTGCCAAGGAACGCCGAAGAACTGCCGAGGAGCGCCGCCACATGGCCATGGACGCGGTCGATCTGCAGATCATCCGGGAGTTGCAGGCCGACGGCCGGCTGTCCAACCAGGACCTCGCCGACCGGGTGCGCCTCTCCCCCTCCCCCTGCCTGCGGCGGGTACGGCGCCTGGAGGAGGCGGGCCTGATCCGCGGCTACACGGCGATGGTCGACCAGGTCGCCTTCGGGCTGCCGGTCACCGTCTTCGTCCGGATCCGGCTGGAGCGGCACACGGCGGAGGCGGTCGGGCTGTTCGAGCAGCACGTCGCGGTCATCGAGCACATCCAGGACTGCTACCTGATGGCGGGCAGCAGCGACTACCTGCTGCGCGTCGTCATCGAGGACCTGGAGGCGTACGAGTCCCTCGTGCGCCACCGCATCCACGCCATCCCGGGGATCGCCTCGATCGAGTCGAGCTTCGCGTACGGCAGCGTGAAGCAGTCCCGCACCTACCCCCGCCCCAGCCCGGGCGGCGGCGCCCGGCGGCGCTGAGGCGGCGTTCGGGCCGCGTTCGGGCCGCGTCCAGCGGTCCTTACGCCCCGGCCGCCGCCGCGAAGGCCGCGTACGCCATGTCGTCGAAGAGCACGAAGCGGACCTCCTCCACCTCGGTGGCCGCCGCCCGGACCGTCCCGACGGCGATCCGGGCGCCGTCGTCCATGGGCCAGCCGTAGATGCCGGTGGAGATGGCGGGGAAGGCGACCGTACGGGCTCCCAGCCCGTCGGCGACCCGCAGCGACTCGCGGTAGCAGGAGGCGAGGAGCTCCGAGCGGTCCTCGTCCCGCGACCAGACCGGGCCGACCGTGTGGATGACGTGCCCGGCGGGCAGGCGGCCCGCCGTGGTGGCGACCGCGCGGCCGGTGGGCAGGCCCTTGCCGTAGTGGGAGCGCCGCAGGTCCTCGCAGGCGGCGAGGATCTCCGGGCCGCCGCGCCGGTGGATGGCCCCGTCGACCCCGCCGCCGCCGAGCAGGGAGGAGTTCGCGGCGTTGACGATCGCGTCCGCCCGCTCGGCGGTGATGTCGCCGCGGACGAGGGTGATGCGCACCATCACGAGGCCTTTCGCAGGTGCCGCCAGACCGCCTTGGCGGCGTTGTGGCCGGACATGCCGTGGACGCCCGGGCCCGGCGGGGTCGCCGAGGAGCAGAGGAAGACGGCCGGGTGGGCCGTCGTGTACGGGGACAGGGTGATCTTCGGGCGCAGCAGGAGCTGCAGGCCGGAGGCGGCGCCGCAGGCGATGTCCCCGCCGACGTAGTTCGGGTTCCGGGCGGCGAGCTGCGGCGGGCCGGCCGTCGCGCGGGCCAGCACCAGGTCGCGGAAGCCGGGGGCGAAGCGCTCCAGCTGCCGCTCGACGGCCTCGGTGAGGTCGCCGTCCCAGCCCGCCGGGACGTGCCCGTACGCCCAGAACACGTGCTTGCCCCGCGGCGCCCGGCCGGGGTCGGCCAGGCTGGGCTGGGCGGTGATCAGGAAGGGGTTGCGGGGGGCGCGGCCGCCCGAGGCCAGCTGGAGGGCGGCGTCGATGTCGCGGGTGCCGGGTCCGATCTGTACGGTCCCGGCCCGGCGGGGGGCCTCGGCCGTCCAGGGCACCGGGCCGTCCAGCGCGTAGTCGAGCTTGAAGACGGAGGCGCCGTACCGGTAGCCGTCGTAGGCGCGGCCGAGGCGGGCGATCCGGGCCAGCGCGGTCGGGGAGGTGTCGAAGACGTACGCGCGGGCGGGCGGCAGGTCGTCGAGGCGCTTGACCTCGAAGCCGGTGTGCACGGTCCCGCCGAGGTCCGCCAGGTACCCGGCGAGGGCGTCGGAGATCGACTGCGAGCCGCCGCGCGGCATCGGCCAGCCGCCCGCGTGGGCGGCCAGCGCGAAGACCAGGCCGACGGCGCCGGTGCCGATCCCGCTCAGCGGGGCGTTGACGTGCGCCACGAGCCCGGCGAACAGGGCGCGCGCCCGGTCGTCGCGGAAGCGGCGCAGCAGCCAGGTGGACGGCGGCAGGCCGGTCAGGCCGAAGCGGGCCAGGGTGAGCGGGTCCCGGGGCAGGGCGGTGTTGGGCAGGGACATGAAGTCCCGGGCGAGGGTGTCCCACTTGCCGAGGTACGGCCGCACGAGGCGGCGGTACGCGCCCGCGTCGCGGGGCCCGAAGGAGGCCGCGGTCTCGGCGACCGAACGGGCGAGGACCGCGGCCGTGCCGTCGTCGAAGGGGTGCGCCATGGGCAGCGGGGCGTGCAGCCACTCCAGCCCGTAGCGCCCCAGCGGCATGGTGGCGAAGACCGGGGAGCCGGCACCCAGCGGGTGCACCGCCGAGCAGGGGTCGTGGCGGAAGCCGGGGAGGGTGAGCTCCTCGGTCCGGGCCCCGCCCCCGATGCCGTCCGCGGCCTCGAACACGGCAACGGAGCAGCCCCGCCGGGCCAGTTCGACCGCGGCCGTCAGGCCGTTGGGCCCCGCCCCCACCACGACTGCGTCGAGAATCGACGACACTGACAGCTCCTTCGTCCGGCGGCGGCCACTGCCTCCAGGGTATTGCGCCCGTCCCTGCGGGCGCTGCCCGGCTACGCGCCGCGCAGCAGCTCGCGGATCCGCAGCATGGTGGGCTCGTCCCGGCCCACGGAGAAGGGCAGGGCGTTGTCACGGTCCACCCGGAAGGGGACGCCGTCCACGGTGGACTGCGCGCCGCCCGCCTCGGCGACCAGCAGCAGGCCGGCCGCGTGGTCCCAGGCCGAGGGCCAGGTGAAGGCCAGGGCGTCCATCTCGCCCCGGGCCACCTTCAGGTACTCCAGGCCCGCCGAACCGCAGGGCCGGGCGGCGACGCCGGGCACGTCGAGCCGGGCCAGGGCCCGCTTGTCCTCCTCGGACGTGTACAGCGGATGCGCCATCGCCACGCGCAGCGTGGCGCCGGGCTCCGGCGAACCGGCCAGGATCCGCTCGCCGTTGACGTACGCGCCCTGCCCGCGCACGGCGGTGGCCAGCTCGTCCAGCACCGGGGCGAAGGTCCAGGAGGCGAGTATCTCCCCGCGCTGGGCCAGCGCCACCAGGGTGCAGAAGCCCGGGTCGCCGTTGACGAACTGGCGGGTGCCGTCGACGGGGTCGACGATCCAGACGGGGGCATCACCGCGGAGCGCGGCGTAGACATCGGGGTCGGCGTGGACGGCTTCCTCGCCGACCACGACCGAGCCCGGCAGCAGCCGGGTCAGGGCGGCCGTGAGGTGCTCCTCGGCCTGCCGGTCGGCGATGGTCACCAGGTCGTGGGGACCGCTCTTCTGATCCACCTCGTGTGCGGCGAGCTGCCGGAATCTCGGCATGATCTCGACCGCCGCCGCCTTGCGGACGGCTTCTTCGACAGCGGAAAGGTCACGGGCCAGAAATTCATCGATCATGCCTCCAGCAAAGCACGCCCCGCCGACAATCCCCACCGACAATCCCCGACGCCCACCGGACCACGACATGACCTCCCGGTGAACCCGACCGGGGCGGGGCCGGGGTACCCGGGTGTCGGTGATGTCGCGGTCGGGTCTCGATCTGGCCTCCCAGGGGGTGGCACGCCCGCCGCCTTAGCACGCTTCACCCACGGAAGACACCTATCCGCATCGCCGGTGTGGCTGGTTATGATCGGCACCCTCCCCCTCTCGCCGATGCCGAGGACTGATGTCGCGAATAGAACCCGCAGGGCCACGAGGGCAGTCGACGATCCGTCGGCGGCGTACCGTGCGCCTGCGCACCCTGCTCATCTGGCTGGCAGTGGCCCCCACCACGGCGATGGGCATCCAAGTGGCGGTGACCGCAGAGCGGCTGCTGACGCAGTCGGAGAACCTGCGGGCCGACGTCGCGGCCGCCGAGCGGTTCGGCGCACCGCTGTACACGCTCATGGTCGACCTGCAGGCCGAGCGGGCGGCGACCGCCGCGCGATGGGCGGGCACGGCCGGGGCCGAGGAGGAGCTGCGGGACCGGCGGGAGGCCACGGACCGGGCCGCGGCCGAGTTCCGCCGGCTGGCGGGCGGTTCGGCCGAGCCCTTCGGGGACGTGAACCAACGGCTCGACGGCCTGGCCGCGTACCGCCAGAACGCGGATGCCCGCGTCGGCGGCGCCGATGGCACGCTCCCCTACTACACCGGGGCGATCGGCGCGATCATCCAGGCGTACCAACAGGACTTCAGCCATGCGCAGGACGCCGAACTCGCCCAGGTGAGCCGGCCCGTGGTCCCCATGCTCTCGGCCACCGAGATGGTGGCGCGCGAGGACGCGATCCTGGCCCTGGCCGGGCCGTCCAGGGAACTGAGCCCAGCCGGCTTCGACCAGTTCATCAGTGCCATGGGAGCCCACCGGTACCTGAACGAGACATGGATCGCGCCGTATCTGTCCGAGGGGGACCGGCGGTTCTACGAGCGGATCGTCGCCTCCCCGGACTGGCAGACGAAGATCCGTATCGAGAACGCGGTCGTATCCGGGCACAAGGACATCGAATCCGGCGTCAGGCTGCCCGCCGAGATCGGCGGATGGCGGTCCGCGCACGAGAACTTCTCGGTGCAGATGGCCACGCTCAACGTCGACCGGGCGCGGGAGGTGCTCACGCGCGGCGAGGCCAAGGCCGCGGAGCTGCAGACCGAGGTCGCCTGGCTGATCGGGATGAGCGGCGGCGGGCTGCTGGTCGTCGTCGCCGTGGTCGTGCTCACCACGCGGTCGGTGCTGCGCCGCCTGCGGGCCCTGCACGAGCGCACGGTGACCGTCGCCGAGGAGACCCTGCCGGACGTCGTGGCCCGGCTCCAGCGCGGGCAGTCCGTCGACGCCGGGGCGCTGCCGACGGTGCGCGGGGACCAGGACGAGGTGGGCCGCATCAGCGACGCCTTCGCCCGGGTCGTCGCGGTCTCCGTCGACGGGCACCGGCAGCTCGCGGCCGAGCGCCACGGCTTCGGCATGTTCGCCGCGGGCATCGCCTCGCGGACCGGAAACCTGGTCAGCCGCCAGTTGGGGCTCACCGAGGACCTCCAGGACACCTTCGGGCACGACGAAGCGCTGCTCGCCCAGCTGATGCGGTCCGACCAGTTGACGGTGGGCATGCGACGGCAGATCGAGAACCTGCTCATCCTGTCCGGCGGCGAGGTCCCCGACCCGCACACCGAGCCCATGCGGGTCGCCGACCTGCTGCGCGAAGCCGCCGCGGAGGTCGAGGACTTCCGGCGCATCGAGCGCCAGGCCCTGGACGAGGCGAGCGTGGAACCGCGCGTGATCAGCCAGATCAGCCACCTGCTGGCGGAGCTGCTGGACAACGCCACCCGGTTCTCCCCGCCGAGGTCGAAGGTGGTCATCCGCGCCGAACTGGTCGCGGACGGACTGTCGGTCGAGATCGAGGACCGCGGGCCCCGGGTGACCCCCGCGAGCTACGAGGAGATGAACGGGCGCCTGCACTCGGCCCCGCCGTACTCCGTCCTGGCGCAGAACGCGCACCGGCTGGGACTCTTCGTGGTCGGTCACCTCGCCGACCAGCTGCGGGCCACGGTCACGCTGCGGCGCTCGGTGTACGGAGGGACGTCGGCGGTGGTGATCCTCCCCGGGGAGCTGCTGGTGAAGACGGTACGGGAGGCACCGCGCGCGACGGCGGTGCCGGCCGCGGCAGCCGTCGCGGCCGAGCCCGCGCCCGCGCCCGCACCGCGCGTACTCGAGGAACGCAAGCCCGAGCTGGTCCTGCACACGGCCTCCGGGCTGCCGAGCCGCCGGGCGCCCGGGCAGGCCCCCGTCCGGCCCGCGGCGCGGGACGAGGGCGGAGGCCGGCCGGCCCTCCCCGAGCGCGTACCGCAGACCCACATCACCGAGCAACTCCGCGCGCCCCGCGCACCGGAAACACCGGTCGGCCCGGACACGGCCACGCCCGAAGAGGTGGCCGACGCCTGGGCGGACTACGAACAGGGGACCCAGGCAGTGGAAGAAGAGCTCCGACAGGATCAGCCATGACGACGACATCCAACAGTGCGGCATCCAACACCGTGACCCCCAACACCGCGACATCCAACCCTGTGACATCCAACGACATGATCTACAGCGTCCTGGACAACAACCTGAGCAGGATCGCGGGCGTCCAGGGAGCGGTGCTCCTGTCCAACGACGGCATCAAGCTCAGCGCCTACCTGTTGGACCGGGACCAGGCGGAGCGCATGGCCGCCGCGGCCTCGGGCATCGCGGCCACGATGAAGGCGATATCCAGGGAGATCGACGGCGGCCAGGTCATCCGCCAGCTGGTCGAGATGGACGACCGGTACCTCTGCATCGTCGGGTGCGGGGAGGGCAGCACCCTCATCGTGGTGACCTCCCGCAAGGCGCGGCTCGGCGAGCTGGGCGGCGAGGCCGTACGGACCGCCCAGGCGCTCGGCGAGTGGCTGGGCACCCCTGGGCGCACCCAGGCGCCGACGTCGTAATGCCGGAGGATCCCCAGCCCGCACCCCGCCGCCGGACGCGGCTGTACGCCCTGACCGACGGCCGTACAGCCGCTCCGCACACCGTCCTCACCATGGACACCACCATCACGGCGGCGGTCGCGGAGGACGCCCGCGGCGGCCTGCCCACCGAGTGGCAGGCCGTCCTCGCCATGTGCCCGGCGCCGGGGGGTCTGGCGGTCGCCGAGATCGCGGCGCGGATGCACATCCGCCTCACTCCGATGACGATCCTCCTCGGTGAACTCGCGGACCGCGGGCTGATCCACCACCGGCCGCCCCTGGAGGGTGCCGAGACCACCAACGTCCACCTGCTCATGAGAATCAGGGACAACCTTGCCCGGATATGACACCCCTGCCCCGCAGGCCCCTGCCCCCGTCAAGATCCTCATCGCGGGGGGATTCGGAGTCGGCAAGACGACCCTGGTCGAGGCGGTCTCCGAGATCGAGCCGCTGCGTACGGAGGAGCGGCTGACGGCGGCGGGCGTCGGCGTCGACGACCTCGACGGCATCGAGTCCAAGGCCGTCACCACCGTGGCGATGGACTTCGGCCGGATCACCCTCACCGACGCCGGAGTCGTCCTCTACCTGTTCGGCACGCCGGGCCAGGAACGGTTCTGGTTCATGTGGGACGACCTGCTGAACGGGGCCCTGGGCGCGATCGTGCTGGTCGACACGCGGCGCCTCGACCGCAGCTTCCCTGCCGTCGACTTCTTCGAGAGCCGCGGGCTGCCGTTCGTGGTCGGCGCCAACTGCTTCCACGGCGAACAGCCGTACACCGCCGAGGAGATCGGGGTGGCGCTCCACCTGCGCGACCCGAACACCCCGGTCCTGATGCTCGACGCCCGCTCCCGGGAGGACGTCCGGGCGGCCCTGCTCTCACTGCTCGACCTGCTCATAGCGAAGGCGGGCGCCCCGGCGGCGGCCCGCGGCTGACGCCGCGCGGGCGAGGAAGCCCACGGGACCCCTCTTGACAATGAAGTCAAGCGGTCGCTTGATTTCTATCGTGAGGCCAGAGAAAACAGACCTTCGCCGCGAGGCCGGTCAGCGAACGCGTGACGATCTACTGTCGGCCGCTCTCGAGCTGCTCGCACAACGGGGACAGGAAGGGGTGACCCTCCGCGAGATCACCCAGAACGCCGGAGCCAACGTCGCCGCGGTGAGCTACCACTTCGGATCGCTGAAGGCACTGTGCGATGTGGCGATCGAGCACGCCCTGGAGCGCTACCTGGACGCCCAGATCCGGGAGCTCGACGCCCTGGCGGAGAGCGCGACGCTGAGCGAACTGGCCGAGGCCTTCGCGCGGCCGATGGTGAGCGCGCTCGTGGCCGGCGGGCGGGATCTGGCCGTGATCCGGACCGTGGCGCGGGTGGGGATCGACCCGCCCGAAGGGTGGGAGAGGCTGGCCGGGAAGTTCGAGCAGGCCCGACGGCAGGCGGTACGGGTACTGGCGGCGAACCTTCCCGAGGCCGACGAGCGGGAGCTCGTCTTCCGTGTCCGCGCTGCGGCCGGGATGCTGAACTGGCTCGCGGTGGCACCCATCGGGGCCGAGCTGGGCGCCGAGCCCGCCGAGCGGGTGGAGCGGATGCTCATCCCCGTCGTGGCCGGGGCGTTTCGGGGAGCCCGGTGAGCGCCTGATCCCGCCGGATGGGCCGCGGCGACCCCGCGTCACGATGAATTCAATCGCTTGCTTGACAAGACGGCGGCCCCTTCCCCACACTTTCAATCAAGGGTTTGAATGGATTCTCTCACCACGGGAGGGCACCATGAACACCGACGCGGAGAGCGTGGTCCGGGCGGCGTACCGGGCGGCCGAGGGCAGCGTCCTGGACGTGCGGGGCTTCGTTGACCTGTTCGCCGAGGACGGCGTCTTCAACAACGTCGTCGCCGGCGAGAGCTACCGCGGGGAGCACCTTGGCGATCAGGTCGCCTTCATGGGGGCGCTCGCCCCCGACGTGCACCGCGACCTGCACCGATTCCATGTCATGGGCAACGTCGTCGCCGTCGAGCTCACGATCCGGGGCACCTTCACCGGACCGTTCGAGACACCCGCCGGCACCATCCGGCCGACCGGCGCCGAGCTCAGCATCCCCACAGCCGACTTCTGGTACGTCGAGAACGGCAGGATCAAGGAGTTCAACTGCTACGTCGGCCTCAGCGTCATGCTCGCCCAGCTCGGCGTGCGGCCCGACTTCACCTCCGCCGTCACGGCGTCGCCCGCCGCGGCGAGCTGACCGGACCACTCCGGGCACCCCCACCACAGGCTGCCGGGCGGCGCGTGTCCCACGAACGCAAGGCGCCACGAAGAGGCAGGCCAACCATGCCCACCATCGGCATCATCCTCGGCAGCACCCGGCCCAACCGCGTCGGGGACCAGGTGGCGCGCTGGGTCCTCGAACACGCCTCGCGCCGGACCGACGCCGGCTTCGAGCTGCTCGACCTGCGCGACCACCCCCTCCCCCACCTCGACGAGCCGATGCCGCCCTCCCTCGGCCAGTACCAGAACGAGCACACCCGGCGCTGGGCCGAGACCGTCGCCGCGTACGACGGATTCGTCATCGTCACCCCCGAGTACAACCACGGCGTCCCGGGCGTACTGAAGAACGCCCTGGACTACCTGTACGCCGAATGGAACAACAAGGCCCTCGGCCTGGTCTCCTACGGCGCCGCGGGCGGCGCCCGGTCCGCCGAACAACTGCGCCTGGTCGCCGCCGAGCTCCAGATGGCCGACGTACGCCAGCAGGTCACGCTCTCCCTGCACACCGACTTCGCGAACTTCAGCGTCTTCGAACCCGGCGACCACAACCTCCACGCGCTGGACACCATGCTCGACCAGGTCATCGCCTGGACCTCGGCCCTCGCCCCGCTACGGACGGACTCACCATGACCAGATCCCCCGCCGATCTGATGCGGGTCAACCTGCTCGACGTCTTCAACGAACCGGATCCGGACCGCCGGAACGCGGTCATCACCGAGAACTACGCCGAGGACGTGGTGTGGCACGAACCGGACCGCATCAACCGTGGGCGCACGGACTTCGCGCGCCGCGCCGCGGAGGTGCTCGCCGAGAACCCGGACTGGGTCTTCCGACCCGCGGGAGCCGCGTCGGGACTCGACGACATCGGCCACCTCGGCTTCCAGTACGGCCCGGCCGACGGTCAACCGCCGATGATCAACGGCATCGACATCGCCCGAACCAGGGACGGCGTCATCATCGAGCTCTACACGATCGTCACGCAGACCCCTCAGCCGTCCTCGTAATCGAGCGGTCAGCGTTGCCGGGGGGGGCGGCATCGGTTAGCCCGTTGGGGATCTTGGAGAAGTCGCCGCGGCCGAGCTCCTTCCGGCCGCGGAAGCAGAAGGGGCAGTGGTCGGTGGAGACCACCTGGAGGTCGTCGGTCCGCAGACCCCGCCACAGCGCCGCCTGGTGCTCGCGCGGCCGCAGCGGAGTGGAGCAGACGTACTTGGCGCCCTGGAAGTCCGGCTCTTCGAGGTTGTCGGTGGACAGGAACAGGTACTGCGGACAGGTCTCGCCGAAGACCGG
>NZ_JBHWBP010000162.1:0-15774 GCF_042735575.1 Streptomyces sp. NPDC059564
GCCCACGACGACCTCGTCCGGACCGGCCTCGATGGCCTGCGCCGCAGCGGGCCGCGGGGGCGGGGGGGCCCCCGCCGGCGCCCCCCCGCCCCTCCGTCATGCCGTCACGCCCTCACGGGAGTTACGGGAGGACCTTCTCGATCTGCACGCTGCCGAGGCCGGCGGAGGTGCCGCGGGCGTTGAGCAGCTGGACCTGGCCGAAGAACTGACGGCCCTCGGGGGCCGCGCTGGAGACCAGGACGTTCGCCGAGACGTTCGCCGAGGCGCCGGTGGCGAGGTTCACCTTGGCGGCCTCGTCGACCTGGACGGAGCCCAGGGCGGCCGAGAAGTACACGTCGCGGTAGTCGTACGTGGTGGAGCCGGACGGGATCGCGTAACCGATGACCTTGATGGTGTAGGTACCGGCGGCGGGCTTGTCCAGGCTCACGGCCTCCTCGGAGTCGCCGTCGGCGGAGGTGCCGACCTTGACGCCGTCCTTGTAGACCTCGAGGTCGAGGTCCGCGGCGGTGTCGGAGGGCTTGCCGATGGCGACGTCGAGGCGGGAGACGCCCTCGCCGACGGTGACCTCGGTGCTCTGGGTCTCACCGGTCGCAATGGTGGGCTTGGCGACCTTGGCGGAGCCGAGCGGGCCGCCCTGGAGCTTGCCGCCGGTGATGGCCGCGGCGTCGTTCTTGACGGTCCACTGGACCGGCGCCGGGGTGCCCTGCTTGACCTCGGGGAGGACCTTGACGGCCGGGTCGAAGCCCGCGCCGAGGACCGAGACGTCCAGCTTGAACGGGTTGTCGAGCAGCGGCGACGTACGGCGCGACTCGACCTCGATCTCCCAGACGCCCGGCTGCGGGTCGGCGTACGAGCGCAGGTCGGGGCGGCAGGTGTTCGCCGGGTTGTCGTAGTTCGGGTAGCACTGGGTGGTCGCGCTGTCCTCGACGCCCGTGCCGTACGGGTGGATCGAGATGAAGCGCGTCTGGCTGCCCGGCTTCAGACCGCCGAGGGCGACCTCGAGGGTCTTGGCGCCCTGCGGGACGGTCACGAAGTACGACTTGTGGCTGTTGCGCTGGACGGACGAGGTGTCCGACAGCGTGAACGACGGCTTCGCCAGCGGGGTGGAGGCGACGACCGTGGCCAGGACCTGCTTGTCGACGCCCTCGGTGGTCGGGTCGTCGAGCTGCAGGATGCCGCTGTGCACGCCGGCCGACTTGACGTTGGCCTCGACCTTGATGGTGACGGGCTTGTTCAGCGGGAGCGTGACGTAGTCGTAGCCGCCGACGACCTTGAAGGTGCCGTCGTTGTTGCGCCAGCTCAGGTTGTGCCGGGTGCCGTACTTCACGCCCGTGGTGCGGGTCACGACGACGTCGTAGACCTTCTTCTGGCCGACCTTCAGGCCGCCCTCACGGTCGTAGAGGCCGGTGCCGAAGCCCGGGGTCTTCAGGAACTGGTCGAGCGCGGTGTCGACCGGGGCCTTGACGGTGAACTCTTCGGCCTTCGCGCCGCGCTGGATGGACTCCCACGCGTCGACGATGTTGATGAGACCGGCACCCTGTGCGTGGGCCGGGACATCATTGATCTTCTTCGCGGTGCTGGTCAGCGCCACGCGCAGGGCCGCCGGGGTCAGCGCGACCTTCTGCTGCTTGGCGGCCGAGATCAGCAGGGCGCTGGCGCCCGCCGCCTGCGGCGAGGACATCGAGGTGCCCTGGAGCATCGAGTAACCGGCCGGCAGGGTGTAGCCCGCCTCCTTGACCGGGCCGCCGGGCAGCCAGGTCTGGGTGGTGTTGATCGAGGCGCCGGGGGCGGTGATGGTCGGCGTGAACCCGCCGTCCTCACGCGGACCGCGCGAGGAGAAGGGGAACATGTTGTACTTCGTGGTCACGCCGGAGCCGTAGTTGGCGGCCCAGGTCTCCTTGGAGACCGCCGCGCCCACGGAGATGACCTTGTCCGCGAGGCCGGGGTCACCGATGGTGTTGACGCCGGGGCCCTCGTTGCCCGCCGAGATGACGAGCTGGACGCCGTAGGTGTCGATCAGGTTCTTGTACAGCTCCGAACGGGCGTTGTTGCCGTCGTTCAGCGCCGGAAGACCACCGATGGACATGTTGACGATGTCCACACCGCGGTTGACGACGAGGTCGATCATGCCCTCGGTCAGCGCGATGTTGGTGCAGCCGCCGGACCAGGAGCAGGCGCGCGAGGAGACGATCTTGGCGCCGGGCGCCTCGCCGTTCATCTTGCCGCCGAAGAGGCTGTTGGCGGCGGTGATGCCCGCGACGTGCGTGCCGTGCTCGGACTCGATGATGCCGATGTTGACGAAGTCGGCCTTCTTGCCCACCCAGTCCCCGCCGAACGGGTCCATCGGGACGTCCTTGCGGATCTGGATCACGAACGGGATGCGCTCGGCGACGTCGGTCGCCGGGTTGTCCGTGCCGAAGTAGCCGACCTGGTAGCCGTCCTTGTACGGCTTCATCGGCTCGTTGTTGGTGAAGTCGCCGTCCTGGTCGGTGTCGACGCGGACGGTGCCGGCCACCGGGTCGTACAGCATGCCGAACTTGTCGGTGGTGTCGCCGTCGCGGTTGACGTCGCCCTTCATGTCACCGGTGGCGGTGATCGACTCGCTGAAGCGGCTCCACTGGAAGCTGCCCTCGGGGGCCTTCCAGCTCTGGCCGCCCGCGCTGAAGGAGCCGCCGGCCGCGGTGACCGGGGTGACCTGGGGGCGCCAGGTGGCGTCGTTGTCCAGGATCGGGTCGGTCGCGGTCACCCAGTCGACGATCTTGCGCTCGCCGGTGGTGGTCTTCTGCAGGGCCGGGTGCGCGACGTCGACGCCCGAGTCCAGGATGCCGATGGTCACGCCGCGGCCGTCGGCCTGCGGGTTCTTCTGGACGAAGTCCACCGCGCCGGTCTCGAAGGACGGGTTGTACGGGTTCTTCGCGGGGGTGTCCTTGCCCGGCGCCGGGTAGGTCTCGGCGGCGGTCTTCTTGGCCGCGCCGGTGTCCTTGCCCGCGTCGGGGCGCGGGTCCGGCAGCTGGATCTCGTGCCGCAGGTCCATGCCGTGGACGGAGTCGAGCTTGCCGGCCGCCTTGAGCGCGGCCTCGGCCTTGTCGGTCGGCAGGGTCGCGCGGACGTAACCGAGCTTGTCGTACGTCTGGCCCACCGAGGCGCCCTGGACCGCGTCGAGCTGGTCGGCGACCTGCTTGGTCTGGCCGGGGGCGGTCGCGACCATGACGGTGACCGTGGCGTCACCCTTGGCCTTGGCCTCCTGGAGGAGTTCGGCGTCGGCCGAACCCAGCTTCTGGTCGGCCGACTTGACGGCCGGGTTGGTGCCCGGGGCGTCGGTGCCCACCGCCGCGAAGGCGGGTACGGCGCCGGTGGCGCAGAGGGCGGCCACCAGGCTCGCGGCCGCGGCGACGCGGACCGCGCGCCGCGCGCCGGGTATGGCCCCGGTGGTGGAGCTGGGGGAGTCGAGGGTCATCAGCATCCCTGGCTAAGTGAAAGATACGGTCCGGATTTCGGTGCCGGATGACCGGTCAGCTTTGCGCAAGTGACAGCTGTTTGGGGAGGGTTGTCATTGACCGAGACCTGACATGGCGGACTCTCGCCAGTGCGGAGTACCCGCCACTGGGGACATGCCGGGGCAAGCCGGGGCGACTCGCGAGGGTGCACGAGTGGATTTATCGATTCTTCGACCTCATGGCGCCGTCGTCGCGGACGGTCGTCTCATGACCGGTGTGACAGATTCCGACCGTTCAGCGCTCGCGCGTGCGCGCGTACGTACGGATGCGGTCGGGCGCGGTGGTCAGGAGGTCCAGGTAGTCGCGGGCCGCCGTCCAGGCGGGGCCCCAGGCGGGATCCGCGAACTCGGCGCGCTCGCCGGGGCCTTCGGCGGTGAGGGTGACCCGGATCCGGCCGTGTTCCAGTACCGCGTCGATCAGGGCGCGGGCGCTCTCGTCGGCCGGATCGGCGACGGCGCGGGCCAGTGACGCGCGCGCGGTCAGCAGGTGGACGAGGGTCGCGGCGTCGGCGCGGAAGCGGCCGGCCAGGCCGGTGCCCTCCAGCCAGCGGGCGAGCCCCTCCACCCGGGTCAGGCCGAAGGCGCCGCCGAAGAGGTCGGCCGGTTCGCCGTCCTGGACCCAGCGCGTGTTCAGCAGGTCGAGGCAGAGCGGTTCCCCGCTCGGCGGACGCGGATCCGTCGTCGGTGCCTTCATGTCCGCCTCCTCGCGCCGCCGGCCCCTCAAGGGTACGTGCGGCGGCGCCGGAGCTCCCCCGGGCACCCCCTCACCGGGGGAGTACGACCAGGTAGGCGGCGGGCTCGCTGTCGGCCGACGCCGTCAGGGCGGTCCGCACGACCGCGGCCTGCTGCTCGGGCCAGTCGCGCAGCTTGCGCGGGGTCAGGTGCAGGACGGTCACCCCGAGGCGCTCCAGCGTCTCCCGCTTGCGGACCGCCTCCGACCAGTCCTCGTCCTCGCCCTGGCGGGGGGCGCGGGTGTCGATCTCGATGGCCACGGCCTGCTCGGGCCAGTAGGCGTCGACCCCGCCGAGGTGCGGGCCGCCGGGCAGGCGCAGGTCCACGTTCCAGACGGGCTCGGGGAGTTCGAAGCCCCGTACGAGCTGGTACAGCCGTTCCTCGGCGATGGCCCGGCCCTCGGCGAGGAGGGACTCCACGGCGTCCACCACGTGCGGCCGGTTCAGCAGCCGGGCCACGGTCAGCTCCCGTACGACGGCGGCCGGTTCGCAGTGGCCGGCGCGGACGGCCTCGCTCAGCAGGCGGCGTACGGTCCCGGCGTCGGAGAGCTGGGCGACGGCGTCGGCGACGGCCCGCGCGACCGGGGCCACGGGCAGGCCCGTCACCTCCACGGGGCGGGGCGGGGTGTGGGTGCGGACGATCCGGACGTCGCCGGTGGAGCGCAGGCGGCGCGTGCCCGGCACGAGGACGTCGATGTGCGAGAGGCCGAGCAGGGCGGGGGCGGCGGAGAACCGGTAGAGCGCGAGCGCCGCCAGCCCGGTGATCATGACCTCGCCGCCACCGCGCCGGCCCGCGTACAGCAGGGCGGCGTGCAGCCGCTCCTCGCTCGTCGCGGGGCCGGAGTGGAGCAGGAACACTCCCGGCAGCACCTGCTGCCAGGCCCGCCCGGCGGCCTCGGCGGCGCTCACGCCGTGCTCGCGGAGCTGGGCGAGGGTCAGCACGCGGGGGCGGCTGGCGGTGAGGTGGGCGAGGGGGAGGGGTGCGTTCTGGTTCATGACGCGGTGATTCCCTCAGGCCATGGCCTTGCTAACGCCTGTTACACGCTCGTCGACAAATCCGGACAAGCCGGGGCTAAAGTACGGGCGTTCGACTGCCGATGGAGCGCCCGCCTCCCGGTCGGGAGGCGGGCGCTCCATCGCCGGTCAGGCCGCGTCGCGGGACTGGGCGCGCAGGGCGCGGGCCAGGTCGTCGCGGGACTCCAGGACCAGGCGCCGCAGCGCGGGCGCCGCGTCCGGGTGGCCCGCCAGCCAGGCGTCGGTCGCCGCGACCGTGGCCGGGGAGTCCTGGAGCATGGGGTACAGCCCCTTCACCACGTGGATCCCGATCTGGATGGAACGCTCCGCCCAGACCCGCTCCAGCACCTCGAAGTAGCGCCCGGCGTACGGGGCGAGCAGCTCGCGCCGCGAGGGCTGCTGCATCCCGTCGATGGTGGCTTCGACCAGCGCGTTCGACAGCGCGTCCGATTCGACGACCACCGCCCACGCCTGGTCCTTGACCGCCGCCGACGGCCGCGCCGCCAGGCACCGCACCTGGTGCCGCTTGCCCGACGCGGTGTCGTCGCGGGCGAGTTCCGCGCCGAGCACGGCGTCGCCCACCGCCCCGTGCGCCGCGAGCGGCAGCAGGAAGTCCCAGCGCAGCTCCTGGTCCACGTCCAGCCCGTCGATCCGGGCCGTCCCGTCGAGCAGGCCCAGCAGCAGCTGGAAGTCGCCCTCCGTCGCCGCGCTCGCCGCGAAGAAGCGGGCCCAGGTGAGCTGGTGCTCCGAGCCCGGCTCGGCCAGGCGCAGTTCGTGCAGCGCGCCCGCCGCGAGCTCCCGGCCGCTCTGCTCGCGCCGCTCGGGCGCCGCGTAGTGGGTGACCGCGCTCAGCGCCTGCCCGTGCAGCATCTGGAGCACGCCGACGTCGCTCTCCCGGCCCGCGTGCGTCAGGAACAGCGACAGGAAGTCCCGGGCCGGCACCAGCGCGTCCCGCGTCAGGTTCCACAGCGCCGACCAGCACAGCGCGCGGGCCAGCGGGTCGGTGAGCCCGCCCAGGTGGCTGCGCAGCGTCGCCAGGGAGGTGTCGTCGAAGCGGATCTTGCAGTACGTGAGGTCGTCGTCGTTGACCAGGACCAGGTCGGGCCGCTCCAGCCCGGCCAGCTCCGCGACCACCGTGCGCGCCCCGGCCACGTCCGTCTCGGCCCGCGCGTAGCGCACCAGCGTGCCCGCGTCGACCCGGTACAGGCCCACCGCGACCCGGTGCGGACGACCCGCCGACGGAGTCGGCTGATCAGGCAGGGCGTCGCCCTCCTGGAGGACCGCCAGCTCGGTGATCCGGCCGTCCGCGTCGGTGGTGACCACGGGCGTCAGCGCGTTCACACCGGCCGTCTGGAGCCACGCCCGCGACCACTGGGCCATGTCCCGCCCGGAGACCTCCCCGAGCACCGACAGCAGGTCGTCCAGCGTGGTGTTCCCGTACGCGTTGGCCTTGAAGTAGCGCCGCGCGCCCTCCAGGAACGCCTCCCGCCCCACGTACGCCACCAGCTGCTTGAGGACCGCGGCGCCCTTGGCGTACGTGATCCCGTCGAAGTTCAGCTTCGCGTCCTCCAGGTCACGGATGTCCGCCGTGACCGGGTGCGTGGACGGCAGCTGGTCGGCCCGGTAGGCCCAGGCCTTGCGGCTGTTGGCGAAGGTGACCCACGCCTGGTCGAAGCGGGTGGCCTCGACCAGTGCGAAGGAGCCCATGAAGTCCGCGAAGGACTCCTTCAGCCACAGGTCGTCCCACCACTTCATGGTGACCAGGTCGCCGAACCACATGTGCGCCATCTCGTGCAGGATCGTGTTCGCGCGCCGCTCGTACGAGGCCTGCGTGACCTTCCCGCGGAAGATGTACTCCTCCTTGAAGGTCACCATCCCCGGGTTCTCCATCGCGCCCAGGTTGTACTCCGGCACGAAGGCCTGGTCGTACTTCCCGAAGGGGTACGGGTAGTCGAAGATCTCGTGGAAGAGGTCGAAGCCCTGCTTCGTGACGAGGAACACGTCGTCCGCGTCGAAGTGCTTGGCCAGCCCCTTGCGGCAGATCGCGCCGAGCGGGATCGTCAGCTCCCCGCGCGTGTAGGTGTCCGTGACGTAGTGGTACGGACCCGCGACCACGCAGGTGATGTACGTGGAGATGGGCGCGGTCTCCGCGAAGCGGCGGGTCGCCCCCTCGCGGGACTCCTCCACGCCGTTGCTCCAGACGTGCCAGCCCTCGGGCGCGGTGACCTCGAAGCGGTAGGGGGCCTTCAGGTCGGGCTGTTCGAAGTTCGCGTACACCCGCCGGGCGTCGGCCGGCTCGTACTGGGTGTAGAGGTAGACCTCGCCGTCCTCCGGGTCCACGAAGCGGTGCATGCCCTCGCCGGTCCGGCTGTAGGCGCAGTTCGCGTCCACGACCAGGACGTTCTCGGCGGCGAGCCCGTCCAGGGCGATCCGCGCCCCGTCGAAGGCGGCGGCCGGGTCGAGGACGCGGCCGTTGAGGGTGACGGAGTTCACCGAGGGGGCGATCAGGTCCGCGAAGGAGGACGCGCCGGGCGTCGTGGCCCGGAAGCGGATGGTGGTCACCGAGCGGAAGGTCCGGGGGCCCTCGGCCGGTTCGGCCTCGTCCACCGCCGACCTCAGGTCGAGGGACACCTCGTACCCGTCGACGGACAGCAGCCCGGCCCGCTCGCGGGCCTCGTCTCGGGACAGATTCTCACCGGGCACGTGCACTCCTTCGTGCGTGATCGCGTTCTTCGGTTCGAATCCTCCCACGGGGGAATGGGCGCGGGCCCGGTCCCGTTGGCCAGGGGGATGGCTGAAGAGCAGTGCCTTGGCTGACATGAGGAGAGACATGGCCGACACGCAGGTGCGCGAGAAGACCCCCGTCGACTTCTGGTTCGACCCGCTCTGCCCGTGGGCGTGGATGACCTCCCGCTGGGTGCTGGAGGTGGAGAAGCTCCGCGACATCGAGGTGCGCTGGCACGTGATGAGCCTGGGCGTGCTCAACGAGAACAAGCTCGACGAGCTGCCGGAGGCCTACCGCGAGATGCTCGGCCCGCAGGCCTGGATCCCGGTACGCGTGGTGACCGCCGCCGAGCAGAAGTTCGGCAAGGAGATCACCGGCAAGCTCTACACCGCGCTCGGCACCCGCATCCACAACGAGGGCCGCGGCAACACCCCCGAGGTGATCGCCGAGGCGCTGGCCGAGGTCGGCCTGCCGGCGGAGCTCGCCAAGTTCGGCGTTTCGGACACCTTCGACGCGGAGCTGCGCGCCTCGCACAATGACGGGATCGAGCGGGTCGGCCAGGAGGTCGGCACCCCCGTGATCTCCGTGCCGGGCGCCGACGGCAAGGACGTGGCCTTCTTCGGCCCGGTCGTCACCCCGGCCCCGCGCGGCGAGGACGCCGCCCGGCTGTGGGACGGCACCCTGCTCGTCGCCTCCACCCCCGGCTTCTTCGAGATCAAGCGGACCCGTACCCAGGGCCCGTCCTTCGAGTAGCCCGGCCCCGCACCAGCGGAAGACCCCCGTGAGTCACGTCCTCACGGGGGTCTTCCGTTGGAAACGCCCGCACGCGAAGGCTGAGAAGACGATCACGAGGCGGGCGGCTCTTGGGCGGCGATCAGCCCTTGGCGGGGATCAGCAGCGGGGTGTTCGCCTTGGCGTCGGCGTAGCGCCGGGCCACGTCCTGCCAGTTGACGACGTTCCACATGGCCTCGATGAAGTCCACCTTCTGGTTCTTGTACTGGAGGTAGAAGGCGTGCTCCCAGGCGTCGAAGACGAGGACCGGCACGGAGGCCTGGCCGACGTTGCCCTGGTGGTCGTAGATCTGCTCGACGAGCAGGCGGCCGCTGACGGGCTCGTACGCGAGCACGCCCCAGCCGGAGCCCTGCGTCGCGGAGGACGCGAAGGTCAGCTGCTTCTTGAACTTCTCGAACGAGCCGAAGGACTCGGTGATGGCGTCCGCGAGGTCGCCCAGGCCGTCGGCCGCGGTCGGCTCGCCGCCGCCCTCGCCGGTCTTCGGGCTGGCCATGTTGTGCCAGTAGATGCTGTGCAGGATGTGGCCGGAGAGGTGGAACGCGAGGTTCTTCTCCAGGCCGTTGAGGGCGCCCCAGTTCCCCTTGTCGCGCGCCTCCTCCAACTGCTCCAGCGTGGTGTTGGCGCCCGCGACGTAGGCCGCGTGGTGCTTGTCGTGGTGCAGCTCGATGATCTGCGGGTTGATCACCGGCTCGAGCGCCGCGTAGTCGTAAGGAAGCTCAGGAAGCGTGTAGATGGCCATGCGTGTATCCGGTCCCCTCGGCGTGCCAATCGCTTATTGCAATTAATGCGCAACTGCACGCTAGCAGTATCTATTCCTCTGTTCGAGTAAGGGTCACCTCTCCTCCGGCGGGCTCCGGGAACGCCGGAGGCCGGGCCCATGCGGTCGCATGGGCCCGGCCTCTGACGTGCCGTCCGGTGGGTCTTAACGAAGGGGTGTGGGGCACACCGGACGGGAGCTTTCGCGGGCGGCCGCCCGGCGCTGCATGACGTACCCGGTCGCCGCCAGGGCCACGGTCAGCCCGCCGGTGAAGACCACCTGCACCCGGGTGTCCTCGCCCAGGGCCATCAGCACCAGCACCCCGGCGACCCCGGCCAGCGCCACCCAGGTGAGGTACGGGAAGCCCCACATCCTCACCACGAGCTTCTCGGGAGCCTCCCGCCCCAGGCGCCGGCGCAGCACGAACTGGGAGACCGCGATGAAGCCCCAGACGATGAGGATGACCCCGCCGACCATGTTCAGCAGCCAGGCGAACAGGGTGTCCGGGTACCAGTACGACAGCAGCACGGTGACGAACCCGAAGCCGCAGGAGGCGAGCACCGCCCGGCGCGGCACGCCGCCGCCGGCCTTGCCCAGCGCCTTGGGGCCCTGGCCCCGGGCGACGAGGGAGTAGGCCATGCGCGAGGAGCCGTAGATGTTGGCGTTCATCGCCGACAGCAGGGCGATCAGGATGACCACGTTCATGATCTCGCCGGCCGCCGGGATGCCCAGGTGGTCCAGCGTCGCGGCGTAGGGGCCGCTCCCGGTGACCGCCGGGTCGTTCCAGGGCAGCAGGGTCACGATCACCAGCATGGAGCCGACGTAGACGATCGCGATCCGCCACATGGTGGTCTTCACGGCCTTGGCCACGCCCTTGGCCGGGTCCCGCGACTCGGCGGCCGCGATCGTCACCGTCTCCAGCCCGCCGTACGCGACCACGGAGGCGAGCAGGCCGACCAGCAGTCCGTCCATCCCGTTGGGCAGGAAGCCGCCGTCGTGGACCAGGTTCGCGGCGCCGGGGGAGGAGGTGCCGGGCAGCAGGCCGAGGACGGCGAGGACGCCGAGGCCCAGGAAGAGGCCGATGGCGCCGATCTTGAGGGCGGCGAACCAGAACTCGAACTCGCCGAAGTGGGAGACGGCGCCCAGGTTGCTGGCGCAGAAGAGCGCCATGAAGACCAGCACCCACATCCACGAGGGGGTGCCGGGGAACCAGCCCGTCATGATGTGCGCCGCGCCGATCGCCTCGATGGCCACGCCCACGCACAGCAGGGTCCAGAACATCCAGCCCGCCGTGAAGCCGGCCCACGGGCCGATGGCCCGGTCGGCGTGCACCGAGAAGGAGCCGGAGGCGGGGTTGGCGGCGGACATCTCGCCGAGCATCCGCATCACGAACATCACCAGCAGCCCGGAGGCGGCGTACGCGAGCACGATCGACGGCCCCGCGGCCGCGATCCCCGCGCCCGAGCCCACGAAGAGCCCGGCGCCGATGACCCCGCCGAGGGCGATCATCGAGAGGTGGCGCTGCTTGAGGCCGTTGCCGAGGGGGGATCCGCCGCCGGTCGGCGCCGCCGCGCCGGGCTGCTGCTCAGGGGGTGTGATGGTGCTCTGACTCATGGGGCCATACTGCCCACTGTCCGGTTATCGAACATTTGCTGTCCAATATCCGGACAGTGGGCTTGAACGCCTCAGGTCCGGCGGGCCCGGATCTCCCGCACCCACGCCACCAGCAGCACCAGGGCCGCCGCGCCGGAGGACCACAGCAGCTGCGGCCGCGCCGAGTCGTCGAACAGCATCAGCACCAGCACCGCGGCCATCCCCAGCAGCGCCGCCCACGTCAGGTACGGGAACAGCCACATCCGCAGCGTCAGCCGCTCCGGCATCTCCCGTTCCAGGACCCGGCGGAGCCGCAGCTGCGAGACGGCGATCAGCGCCCACACGAACAGCAGCACCGCGCCGACCGCGTTGAGCATGTAGAGGAAGACGGTGTCCGGCCACAGCAGGTTCAGCACCACCGACACGAACCCGAAGGCCACCGAGGCGAACACGGCACGGCGCGGCACTCCGCCGCCCGACACCTTCAGCAGGCCCCGGGGCGCCTCGCCGCGCTCGGCCAGCGAGAAGACCATGCGCGAGGAGCCGTACAGGTTGGCGTTGAGCGCGGAGAGCAGCGCCACGAACACCACGATGTTCATGATCTGGCCCGCGGCCGGGATCCCGATGGAGTCCAGGACCGCTACGTACGGGCTCTGCCCCGGCTCCAGCGAATCCCACGGCAGCAGGGTCACGATGACCACCATCGAGCCGACGTAGAAGAAGAGGATGCGCCACACGGCGCTGCGCACCGCGCGGGCCACGGAGCGGGCCGGGTCGTCCGACTCGGCGGCCGCGATCGTGACGACCTCCAGGCCGCCGAAGGCGAAGATCACCGCGAGCATGCCGGCGACCACCCCGCCCATCCCGGCCGGGAAGAAGCCGCCGTGGCCGGTCAGGTTGGCCATGCCGATGGGGTCGGTCTCGGGGAGCACGCCGAAGATCGCCAGGGTGCCCAGGATCAGGAACAGCACGATGGCGCCGACCTTGAGGGCCGCGAACCAGAACTCGAACTCGCCGAAGTTCCGCACCGCCGCCAGGTTGCTGACGGTGAAGACCACCATGAAGATCAGCACCCACACCCACTGGTCGACCGACGGCAGCCAGCCGTTCGCGATCTTCGCGGCGCCGGTGGCCTCCACGGCGAGCACCACGACCAGCAGGAACCAGTAGAGCCAGCCCGCCGAGAAACCGGCCCAGCGCCCCAGGGCCTTCTCCGCGTACACGGAGAAGGAGCCGGAGGCGGGCATCGCGGCCGACATCTCGCCGAGCGCGCGCATCACCAGCATCGCGAGCGCGCCCGCGAGCAGGTACGAACAGATGATCGCGGGACCGGCGATGCCGATGCCGGCGCCGGAGCCGACGAACAGGCCGGCGCCGATCACGCCGCCGAGGCCCAGCATGGTCAGGTGGCGCTGCTTGAGGCTGTGGCTGAGGGGTTCCGGGGGCAGGCCTACCCCGGTGACGTTCGGGTCGGGCAGATGGTCGCGCATGAGGAGATGCTCGTACTCTCGGTCGGCCAAGCGGCGCTGGGGGCTGCACAAGGGATTGGCGGGAACCTACAGTCTGGCCGGAGGAGACCCGCGGGAGCAAAAAGGACGTGCGGTCGAATGTGGGCCGTGACGCGGATCACTCCGACTCGGGTGTGGGGGCGGGTCTTTGTCCGATCTCCACCAAACCGGGCAGTACGGCTTTGTCCCGCCCGGAGGTGGGGCGGCGCTCGGCCCCGCACTAGCCTCACGATGTCCTGTCGATCACCACCTCGCGGAGCCCCCGATGAGCACTGCTTCCGTCTCCTTCCGGCCCGGCGCCGTCCTCGCCGACCTGCTGCCCGCGAGCCGCGTCCGCGACATCGCGCTCGTCGTCGGCGGAGCCGCGCTCACCGGCCTCGCCGCGCAGATCGCCGTGCCCGTTCCCGGCTCGCCCGTCCCGGTCACCGGCCAGACCTTCGCGGCCCTGCTGGTGGGCACCGCCTTCGGCGCCCGCCGCGGCTTCCTCTCCCTCGCCCTGTACGCCCTCGTCGGCATGGCCGGCGTGCCGTGGTTCGCGGGCGGCACCTCCGGCGCGGGCGGGGCCTCCTTCGGCTACGTGCTCGGCATGCTGCTCGCCGCCACCGTCGTCGGCGCCCTCGCGCGGCGCGGCGCCGACCGCTCGGTCCTGTTCACCGCGGGCAGCATGGTGCTGGGCTCGGCCGTCATCTACGCGGTCGGCGTGCCGTACCTGATGGCCGCCACCGGCATGTCCCTGAGCGCCGCCGTCGCGGCGGGCCTGGTCCCGTTCCTGATCGGCGACGCCCTCAAGGCCGCGCTGGCCATGGGCGCCCTGCCGGCCGCCTGGAAGCTGGCGGGCCGCCGGGGCTGAGCCCCGCACCCGCCCCGCTGTACGACAGCCCCGGACCGCGATCGGCGGTCCGGGGCTGTCGTGTGCGCGGGGACGTAACGCGGTGGGCATTACGCGGCGGACTCGGCCGGGGCCTCGGCCGCGGCGGCGGACTCGGACCTGCGGCGCAGCGCGGAGCGCACCACACCGAGCACCAGCACGACGGCGGCGACCAGCAGGGAGAGCAGCACCGTCTCGCGGTTGTCCTTGTCGTAGACCATGTAGCCCAGGACGAAGGTGATCATCGCGGCGGTGATCCAGGTCAGGTACGGGAAGAACCACATCTTCACCGTGACCTTCTCCGGAGCCTCGCGCATGAGGATCCCGCGCATCCGCAGCTGGGTGAAGCAGATCACCAGCCACACGAACAGCGCGATCGCACCCGAGGAGTTCAGCAGGAAGCTGAAGATCGTGTCCGGGAAGGCGTAGTTGAAGTAGACGGCGGCGAAGCCGAAGACGACCGAGCCCAGGATCGCGACCGCGGGCACGCCCCGCTTGGTGACCTTGGCGAAGGCCTTCGGCGCGTCGCCGCGCTCACCGAGCGAGAAGGCCATGCGCGAGGCCGTGTACAGGCCCGAGTTCAGGCAGGACAGCACGGCGGTCAGGACGATCACGTTCATGATCTGGCCGGCGTGCGCGATGCCGATCGAGTCCAGGGCGGCGACGTAGGAGCCCTTGTCGACGATCGACTTGTCGTTCCACGGCAGCAGCGTGAGCACGATGAAGATCGAGCCCAGGTAGAAGACGCCGATGCGCCAGATCACCGAGTTGGTGGCCTTGGTGACCGCGCGGCGCGGGTCCTCGGACTCGCCCGCGGCCAGCGTGACGATCTCGCTGCCCATGAAGGAGAAGACGACCATCAGCACGCCGGTGAGGACCGAGCCCCAGCCGTTCGGCATGAACCCGCCGGTGTCCGTGAGGTGCGCCAGCCCGGAGCCCGGGTTGTCCGAGCCCGGCAGCACGCCGAAGACGGCGAGCATGCCGACGATCACGAACGCGCCGATGGCGACGACCTTGATGCCCGCGAACCAGAACTCGAACTCGCCGTACGAGGCGACGGAGCCGAGGTTGGTGACGGTCAGGACGACCATGACGATCAGGGCCCAGCCCCACTGCGGGACGGCCGGTATCCAGCCTTCGAGGATCTTGGCGCCGGCGGTGGCCTCGACGGCCAGCACGACGACCCAGAAGAACCAGTAGAGCCAGCCGATGGAGAAGCCGGCCCAGCGGCCGAGCGCGCGGTCGGCGTAGGCGGAGAAGGAGCCCGAGTTCGGGCTGGCGGCGGCCATCTCGCCCAGCATCCGCATCACGAAGACGACCAGGGCGCCGACGAGTGCGTACGAGAGGAGGATGGCCGGACCGGTCTTGGCGATGCCGCCACCGGAGCCGACGAACAGGCCGGCGCCGATGACGCCGCCAATGGCGATCATGGACAGGTGGCGGTTCTTGAGACCGGCCTTCAGACCGTCGGAGGGCTGGGCGGAACCGGGTTCACCGGTCGGGTCGCCTGCCTTCTGAAGGGTCGTCGTGGTGCTCATGGACGATTCCTTAGGTTCTCGTGATTCGAGTTCCGGCATTCAAACCCGACATCCGGGCAGGACGGAAGACCCTATTCCGATAGTTGCCCAAGGCCCTGATTACGGGACCAAGGTCCCGACCCCTCCCGTCTGGGGTCTTTGGGTTTACTTGAGGTTTAGAAGTGACATACACGACACCCTCCGGCCACCCTGGAGCAACCGCATGCCACACTCGACCCATGCGCGTGTATCTCGGATCCGACCATGCCGGCTTTGAGCTCAAGAACCACCTGGTGGACTGGCTCAAGAACAACGGCCACGAGCCCGTCGACTGCGGGCCCCACATCTACGACGAGGTCGACGACTACCCGCCGTTCTGCCTGCGTGCCGCCGAGCGGACCGCGGCGGACGAGGGCAGCCTCGGCATCGTGATCGGCGGCTCCGGCAACGGGGAGCAGATCGCCGCCAACAAGGTCAAGGGCATCCGCGCGATCCTCGCCTGGAGCGTCCAGACCGCCGAGCTGGGCCGCGAGCACAACAACGCCAACGTCATCTCCGTCGGCGGCCGCATGCACACCCAGGACGAGGTCGTCAGCTTCATCGACACCTTCCTGAAGACCCCGTACTCCGGCGCGGAGCGCCACACCCGCCGCATCGACATGCTCACCGCCTACGAGCAGACCGGCGAGCTCCCCCCGATCCCGGCCCACCACCCGCAGGACCAGTAGCAGGACCAGCAGTACGCGGTCGCGCCGCCGGACGGGGTCCGGCGG
>NZ_JBHWBP010000163.1:0-15733 GCF_042735575.1 Streptomyces sp. NPDC059564
AGGGTGTGCCGGGCCGTCGCGTCGTACGGGGGGTGCGTGCGTCAGTGCACGCCGCCCATGAGGGCCTTGACCTTGTTGCGGTACGCGTAGACCGCGAAGCCGGCCAGGACCGCGGCGAACGCCTGGAAGGCGATCACCCAGGTGCCGTTGAGGTCCACGCCGCCGATGGACAGGAGGCTGGTGATGCAGTCACCGGCGGTGACCGCGAGGAACCAGACGCCCATCATCTGGGAGGCGTACTTCTGCGGGGCCATCTTCGTGGTGACGGAGAGGCCGACCGGGGAGACGCACAGCTCACCGATGGTCTGGATCATGTAGATCGAGACCAGCCACATCGGGGAGACCTTGGCGTCGCCGCCCGCCATGTTCATCGGGACGATGAAGACGAAGAAGGAGGCGCCGATCAGGACCAGGCCCATCGCGAACTTCACGATGGTGTTCGGCTCCTGGTTCTTGCGGGCCAGCCACAGCCACAGCCAGGCGAAGACCGGAGCCAGGGCCATCACGAAGAGCGGGTTCAGCGACTGGTACCAGGTGGCCGAGAAGCCGAGGCCGAAGACGGTGTCGGCGGTCTTGTCATCGGCGAACAGGGACAGGGTGGAGCCACCCTGGTCGTAGATCATCCAGAAGACGGCGGCGGCGATGAAGAAGAAGATGTACGCGGTCATCTTCTTCTGCTCGGTGCCCGACAGGTCCTTGTCGCGCTTGATGCGCGTCAGCACGGCGATCGGGATGAACAGGCCGGCCAGCGTCAGCGGAACCAGGGCCCAGTTCAGGGTGTAGGCACCCAGCGCGACCACGGCGCCGTAGAAGACGGCGATGCCCAGGGCCGCGAGCGCGACCTTGGTGAGGACGGCCTTGCGCTCCTCCGCGGACAGCGGGTTCGGGACCAGGCTGCTCTTCGGGCTCAGGTGCTTGGTGCCGAGCAGGAACTGGGTGAGGCCCAGGCCCATGCCGACGGCGGCGAGGGCGAAGCCCAGGTGCCAGTTGTGCTCCTTGCCGACCGTGCCGACGACGAGCGGGGCGACGAAGGCGCCGAGGTTGATGCCGACGTAGAACAGCGTGAAGCCGCCGTCACGGCGCGGGTCCTCGGGACCGTCGTACAGGTGGCCGACCATCGTGGAGATGTTGGCCTTCAGCAGGCCGGAGCCCACCGCGACGAGGATCAGACCGACGAAGAACATCGCCTGGCCCGGCAGGGCCAGCGACAGGTGACCACCCATGATCACGAAACCGGCGATGGCGACCGTCTTGCGGGCACCCCAGACGCGGTCACCGAACCAGCCGCCAGGCATGGCCATCAGGTAGACCATCGAGACGTACACGGAGTAGATGGCCGTGGTCGTGGCCGCGGTCATCGCCAGACCGCCGCCCTGGCTGCCCGTGGCGGCGTCGGCGCCCCCCGAGACCAGGTAGTACACGAGGAGGGCGCGCATGCCGTAGTAGGAGAAGCGCTCCCACATCTCGGTCATGAACAGAGTGGCCAGGCCACGGGGGTGGCCGAAGAAGGTCTTTTCGGCGGACGGAGTCGCCGAATCCTTCGTCAGGCTGGAAGCCATGGTCGATCCTTGCTTGGTCGGGACGCTTGGCTTCGTGAGCTGGTTAGCGCCCGGTGGGGGGTGGCCGGCACCGGCAGACGGGTGTTCCACCCCACGCCCTGGGGTCTCGCCTCCGGTCGGGAGACGAAGGAACAGCAGTCACCGGGATCCACGCCTCGAACGCACCATCGCGTTCGGGGCCCGGCCCACAGGTCATTCACTGTCATCTGGGCCGGATGAAACCGACCAGAGCAGAATTTGAGGTCTTTGGCTCGCTTTTCGGCACAAAGATCCCCTGGGTAGTGCATCAGGCGTCCCGTCACCATACGACAGGACACTGCGGCATATGGAAGGACTTGAGATATGGATCACAGGATTCCAGGGAACCGATTGATCATATTCGAAGGCCGTTAGTAGTTCATAAGCCCAGATAGAAAGGGGTCTGCGGGCAGGCGCTTCCTTTCAGCCGCCGCGGACTACCATCACCCACATGACGCGTGTACTGCTCGCCGAGGACGACGCATCCATCTCGGAACCCCTGGCCCGCGCCCTGCGCCGGGAGGGCTACGAGGTCGAGGTCCGCGAGGACGGCCCCACCGCTCTGGAAGCCGGACTGCAGGGCGGCGTCGACCTCGTCGTCCTGGACCTCGGACTGCCCGGCATGGACGGCCTGGAAGTGGCCCGGCGCCTGCGCGCCGAGGGCCACGGCTTCCCGATCCTGGTCCTGACCGCCCGGGCCGACGAAGTCGACACGGTGGTCGGCCTCGACGCCGGCGCCGACGACTACGTGACCAAGCCCTTCCGGCTCGCCGAACTGCTGGCCCGCGTCCGGGCCCTGCTCCGGCGCGGCGCCACCGACGCCGGCCAGGCCCCCGCCACCCACGGCGTGCGCATCGACGTCGAGTCGCACCGCGCCTGGATGGGGGAGGAGGAGCTCCAGCTCACCGCCAAGGAGTTCGACCTCCTGCGCGTCCTGGTCCGCGACGCCGGCCGGGTCGTCACCCGCGACCAGCTGATGCGCGAGGTCTGGGACACCACCTGGTGGTCCTCCACCAAGACCCTCGACATGCACATCTCCTGGCTGCGCAAGAAGCTCGGCGACGACGCCGCCAACCCCCGCTACATCGCCACCGTCCGGGGCGTCGGCTTCCGCTTCGAGAAGAGCTGAGCGAGGGCCGACCCCTCCCCTTAGGGCATCCTCTAAGCCATGCGCCGCCGCCTGATCAACTCCACGCTCGCCGTGGTGCTCGTCGTGATCGCCGTGTTCGGGGTCTCCCTCGTCATCGTGGAGACCCGGACCATCACCAGCAGCGCCCAGGACCGGATCGGGTCCGAGGCGCTGCGGCTGCTGGGCATCGTCGAGGCGGAGGTCCTGGAGAACAAACCGGTCGACGCCTCCGCGCTCGCCGAACAGCTGGACCTCGGCACGTACGCCCGCATCAGCGTCCCCGGCCGGCCCGCCGCCGAGGTCGGCGACCGGATCCCCGAGAGCGTGATCCGGGCCACCGCCCGCGGCGAGCAGGGCGAGATCGTGACCGTGGAGGCGTCCCGCTCCACCGTCACCAAGGAGGTCGGACGCACCCTGGCGGTGGTCGGCGCCGTGGCGCTGCTGGCGGTCGTGGCGGCCGTACTGCTCGCCGTGCGGCAGGCCAACCGGCTGGCCTCCCCGCTCACCGACCTCGCCGAGACCGCCGAGCGGCTGGGATCGGGCGACCCGCGGCCCCGGCACAAGCGCTACGGGGTCCCCGAGCTGGACCGGGTCGCCGACGTACTGGACTCCAGCGCGGAGCGCATCGGCAGGATGCTGACGGCCGAGCGGCGCCTGGCCGCGGACGCCTCCCACCAGCTGCGGACCCCGCTGACCGCGCTGTCGATGCGGCTGGAGGAGATCACGGTCACCGACGACCTGGAGACCGTACGGGAGGAGGCCACCATCGCCCTCACCCAGGTGGAGCGGCTCACGGACGTGGTGGAACGGCTGCTCACGAACTCGCGGGACCCGCGGACGGGCTCGGCGGTCCCCTTCGACCTCGACGAGGTCGTCAAACAGCAGGTGGAGGAGTGGCGGCCCGCCTACCGCAGCGCCGGGCGGGCCATCGTGCGCTCCGGGAAGACGGGGATGCGGGCGGTCGGCACCCCCGGGGCGGTCTCCCAGGTCCTGGCGACGCTGGTGGAGAACGCACTGATGCACGGGGGCGGCACGGTCGCGCTGCGCACCCGGGTGACCGGCAACCAGGCGGTACTGGAGGTCACGGACGAGGGCCCCGGCGTCCCCCCGGACCTCGGCAACCGGATCTTCGAGCGGGCCATCAGCGGCCGCAACTCCACCGGGATCGGCCTCGCGGTCGCCCGGGACCTCGCGGAGGCCGACGGCGGCCGGCTGGAGCTGCTCCAGAGCCAGCCGCCGGTGTTCGCGCTGTTCCTCAGCCGCACCGCGCCGGAACGGCCGGAGCCGGCCCAGACGGTGCGCTAGCCCGCCGGGCGGAGCGGGCGGTGGTGCTTCGCGGTGCTACTTCGCTGCCGGGACCACGGGCTCGGCGGCGCGGGACGCGGCCGACGCCTCGTGACCGTCCCGCTGCTCGACGACCAGCGAGTGCGCGACGGGCGTGGGCAGGGCCTGGAACACCCAGGTCCGGTAGGACCAGAAACGGAACACGGTCGCCACGGCCATGCCGAGGAACTTGAAGACGTTGTTCTGCAGCGAGCTGTCCCAGCCGAACCCGTACGTCGCCACGTAGAGCACGCCGCTCTCGATGACCATGCCGATGACGCTGAACAGCACGAACAGGATCATCTCGCGACGACGGCTGCCGAGGTCGCGGTCACGGTACGTGAAGTAGCGGAACCCGATGTAGTTGGTGACGATGGCCACCACGATGGCTATGACGTTCGCCCGCACGATCTGGAGGTCGGTCGTGCTCCGGAGCAGGTTGAACACACCGAAGTTGACCAGGACGCCCAGTCCGCCCACCGCGCCGAACTTGATGGCCTCCCGGGCGAGACCGCGGAAGCGCTCGGACAGCGGTGCTGCTTTCGGCGTGCTCATGTGATCCTTCAGTCCCTGTCCGTCGTCGTCGCCCCGCGCTGGAGCGTCACTCGATTTCGTCAACCCAGCCATGTTAAGTGTCGCCCCCGGGGTCCGTACGTGCCTTCGCACCCCCTGCGACGCACGGCACACCGGGTATCCGCCAGGCCACGTCCGGATGGTGGAATACCGGCGTCTACCCTGGAGGGGTGACGTTCCCGGTAGTCGGCATGGTCGGCGGCGGACAGCTCGCCCGCATGACCCACGAGGCGGGCATCCCCCTCGGCATCAGATTCAAGCTCCTCAGTGACACCCCACAGGACTCGGCGGCCCAGGTCGTGAGCGACGTCGTCATCGGCGACTATCGCGATCTGGAGACACTGCGCGCCTTCGCGCGCGGCTGCGACGTGATCACCTTCGATCACGAGCACGTGCCCACCGAACACCTCCGGGCCCTGGAAGCGGACGGCATCCCCGTCCGCCCGGGGCCCGACGCGTTGGTGCACGCCCAGGACAAGGGGGTGATGCGCGCCAAGCTCGACGAGATCGGCGCGCCCAGCCCCCGCCACCGGATCGTGAGCGATCCGGCGGACGTGGCGGCCTTCGCGGACGAGGTGGGCGGCTTCCCCGTGATCCTCAAGACGGTGCGCGGCGGGTACGACGGCAAGGGCGTGTGGTTCGTGCGCACGCCCGAGGACGCGGAGGCCCCCTTCAGGGCGGGCGTCCCGGTCCTCGCGGAGGAGAAGGTCGAGTACGTCCGCGAGCTCGCGGCGAACATCGTCCGCTCCCCGCACGGCCAGGCCGTCGCCTACCCCGTCGTCGAGTCCATCCAGGTGGACGGCGTGTGCGACACGGTGATCGCCCCCGCCCCGAACCTGTCGGAGGCCCTGGCGGGCGAGGCCCAGGCCCTCGCCCTGCGCATCGCGCAGGAACTCGGAGTGACCGGCCACCTGGCCGTGGAGCTGTTCGAGACCACCGACGGCCGCATCCTCGTCAACGAACTGGCCATGCGCCCGCACAACAGCGGCCACTGGACCCAGGACGGTGCCATCACCTCCCAGTTCGCCAACCACGTCCGCGCGGTCCTGGACCTCCCCCTGGGCGACCCCCGCCCCCGGGCCCGCTGGACGGTCATGGCCAACGTGCTCGGCGGGGACTACCCCGACATGTACGCGGCGTACCTCCACTGCATGGCCCACGACCCGCAGCTGAAGATCCACATGTACGGCAAGGACGTGAAACACGGCCGCAAGGTCGGCCACGTCAACACCTACGGCGACGACCTGGACGATGTGCTGGAGCGCGCACGTCACGCTGCCGGCTACCTCAGAGGAACGATCACAGCATGAGCACTTCGTCCGCGGGCGCCAGCCCCGTCATCGGCATCGTCATGGGATCCGACTCCGACTGGCCGGTCATGGAGGCCGCCGCGAAGGCGCTGGACGAGTTCGAGATCCCGTACGAGGTCGACGTCCTCTCCGCCCACCGGATGCCCCGCGAGATGGTCGCGTACGGCGAGCAGGCCGCCGGCCGCGGGCTGAAGGCGATCATCGCGGGTGCGGGCGGGGCCGCCCACCTGCCCGGGATGCTCGCCTCCGTCACCCCGCTGCCCGTCATCGGGGTGCCGGTGCCGCTGAAGTACCTCGACGGCATGGACTCGCTGCTGTCGATCGTCCAGATGCCCGCCGGAGTTCCCGTCGCCACCGTCTCCGTCGCCGGGGCGCGCAACGCGGGCCTGCTGGCCGTACGGATGCTGGCCGCGCACGACCAGGAGCTGCTGACCCGGATGCGCGACTTCCAGCAGGAGCTGAACGACCAGGCCACCGAGAAGGGCAAGCGGCTGCGGGCGAAGGTCTCCGGCGCGGCCTCCTTCGGATTCGCCAAGTGAGCGCGGCGCGGCGCCTGGAGGAGGCGCGGAGCCTGCTCGCCGAGCATCCCGTCGTCGACGGCCACAACGACCTGCCCTGGGCGCTGCGCAACCAGGTCCGCTACGACCTGGACCGGCGCGACATCGGCGCCGACCAGTCCGCGTACCTGCACACCGACATCCCCCGGCTGCGCGCCGGCGGGGTCGGCGCGCAGTTCTGGTCCGTCTACGTACGGTCCGACTTCGCGGGCGACGAAGCGGTCAGCGCCACCCTGGAGCAGATCGACGCCGTCGGCCAGCTGATCGACCGTTACCCGGGGACCCTGGTGCGGGCGCTGACGGCCGACGACATGGAGGCGGCCCGCGCCGACGGCCGGATCGCCTCCCTGATGGGCGCCGAGGGCGGCCACTCCATCAACAACTCCCTCGCCACCCTGCGGGCCCTGCACCAGCTCGGCGTGCGGTACATGACGCTCACCCACAACGACACCATCGACTGGGCGGACTCGGCGACCGACGAGCCCCGGCACGGCGGGCTCACCGACTTCGGCCGCGAGGTCGTCCGCGAGATGAACCGCGTCGGGATGCTGGTGGACCTCTCGCACGTGGCGGCGACGACGATGCGCGACGCGCTCGCCGTGTCGTCGGCGCCGGTGATCTTCTCGCACTCCTCGGCCCGGGCGGTCTGCGACCACCCACGCAACGTCCCCGACGACGTGCTGGAGCTGCTGGCGGCCAACGGCGGGGTGGCGATGGCGACCTTCGTGCCGAAGTTCATCCTCCCGGCAGCCGTCGAGTGGACCGCGGCGGCCGACGAGAACCTGCGCGCCCACGGCCTCCACCACCTCGACACCTCCCCCGAGGCGATGGCGCTGCACCGCGCCTTCGAGGAGGCCCGGCCGCGTCCGGTGGCCACGGCCGCCACGGTCGCCGACCACCTGGACCACATGCGCGAGGTGGCCGGCGTCGACCACATCGGCATCGGCGGCGACTACGACGGCACGGCCTTCACCCCGGCCGGGCTGGACGACGTCGCGGGCTATCCGAACCTGATCGCGGAGCTGCTCACGCGCGGCTGGTCCCGGGCCGACCTGGCCAAGCTGACCTGGTCGAACGCGGTACGGGCGCTGCGCGACGCCGAATCGGTGGCCCGCGCGGAATCGGCCTCCAGGGGCCCGTCGAACGCCCACCTATAACCAACCGGACCCCGCCCCAGCCCCACCGCCCGGCCGGCTCCAGCCCCGCCGGCCGGATCCAGCCTCGCCGGCGTTTGAGGCGCGGGGTCTGGGGCGGAGCCCCAGGGTCTTTCAGCCGCGCCGGCGCCTGAGGCGGGAACGGAGGAAGGGCGGGGCGGGGAGCAGCCCGCGCAGCGGCAGCCCCCACCCCCGCCCGGCCAGGGCCAAGGCCGGCCACCCGAACGCCACACCCGCCGGGCGGCAATCGCGTCCCACATGTCACGGTGGCACCAGCCCTCCCTGCTGCCGCCGAGACCGGAGCGAATGCCATGGCCGACCTGCAGGACGACCCGCACGCCGCCCCCGCCTTCCCCGTCGGCCCCGGCTCCGTGGGCGCCCCGGACGCACCCGCCCCCGCGGCGGCGGCCGGCGCCCTGGACCGGGCCACCGCGCTGCTCGCCGAGCATCCCGTGGCGGACGGCTGCAACACCCTCATCTGGACCCTGCGCCAGAGCCCGTACCACGACATCGACACCCCCGACACGGGCGTGGACACCGACATCCCACGACTGCGCGCCGGAGGAGTGGGCGCCCAGTTCTGGTCGCTGCTGGTGCCGCCCGGCGACCCGCGCCAGGGCGCGGCGGCCGACCAGGTGGTGTCCGACACCCTGGAACAGATCGACGCCGGGCTCGCCCTGATGCGCCGCTATCCCGACAGCCTCTGCCTCGCGCTCAGCGCCGACGACCTGGCGGACGCCCGCAACCGGGGCCGGATCGCCTCGTTCCTGGGTCCCGTCTCCGGCCGGACGCTGACCGGATCCCTGGGCGCGCTGCGGGCCTTCCACGCGCTGGGCGTACGGATCCTCGCGCCGGCGGGGGCGCCCTGGGCGGACGGGGAGCTGACGGCCTTCGGCCACGAGGTGGTCAAGGAGCTGAACCGGCTGGCGATGCTGGTGGACCTGACGGGCTGTTCCCCGCTGGTGGCCTGCCGCCTCGCGGGGGCCTCGAAGGCTCCGGTGATCGTCTCGAACACGGGGGCGGCGGTGCTCAATCCGCACCCGGGGAACGTCACCGACGAGGTGCTGCTCGCGCTACGGGCCGCGGGCGGCCTGGCGATGGTCACCTTCGACACCGCGCGGACCGGGGACTCCCTGCACGCGGTGGCTGACCACCTCGATCACGTACGGGCGCTCGCGGGCCCGGAGTGCGTGGGCCTGGGGTCCGCCTTCGGCGCGGAGGGGGACACCCCCCACCCGGCCGGGCTCACCGACCCCTCGGGGTACCCGAAGCTGCTGGCGGAACTGCTGGAGCGGGGCTGGCCGGAGACCGACCTGGCCCTGCTCACCTGGGGCAACGCCCAGCGGGTGCTGCGCGACGCGGAGTTCACGGCCCGCGCCGCACAGCACCGTAAAACGCCTTAGACGGACGCGGACGCCGACGCCGGCACGGACTGCTGCTGCGCGGCCAGGTCCTTCTTGGGCAGCACGGTCGCCTTCCACAGGCGCAGGCCGGACCACACGGTCGCGTAGAGCAGCAGACCGTTGCGCGCGCACAGCAGGATCGTGCCGAGCGTGGTGTTGCGCAGGATGTCCGAGCCGTACCAGACCGGGAAGATCAGCGTGGTGAGCGCCGTGGCGGCCACGAGCAGCCAGGCGATCGGCCGCTGGGTGGTGTGCCGGGAGGTCAGGCAGACCGCGGCGAGGCCGAGCAGCCAGATCATGTACTGCGGGCTGATCACGCGGCTGGTGACGGTGAACACCATGATGGCGCAGAGCGCGGCGTCGAAGGGCGTCGCGGTCGACCAGCGGTTGGCCTTCACGCGCCACAGCAGGAGCAGCGCGAAGCCGATCACGGTCAGCGCGAGGGAGGCCCGCGCGATGCTGGAGACGTACGGGCCGACGTACTCGAAGGCCCCGTACTGGAAGTTGATCTTGCCGGGCCAGAGGCCGACGAGGCGGGCCGCCATCAGCGCGCTGCCGCCGAGGGACTCGACCTGCACGCCGCGGTCGCCCTGGTTGCCCAGGAAGCCGAGCGTGTCGCGGAACAGCGCGGCGAAGACGGCGAGCAGCGCGACGCAGGAGAGCGCGGCGGCGATGAACGCCTCGCGCGTCGACTTGCCGCGCGGGGTGCCGAGCAGGGTGAGCAGCGGCCACACCTTCACCATGGCGCCGATGCCGGCGATGACACCGCCGAGCTTCGGGCGGTAGCGCAGGCAGAGCAGCGAGGCGACGGCGAGCAGGGTGACCTGGACGTCGTAGCGGGCGAACGGGGTGGCCATCAGCATCGGCAGCGCGACGAGCCACACGAGGGCTCCGGCCATGCTGCCGTCATTGCGGCGGGCGGCGCGCATGAGGCCGACGAGGATCACACCGTCGCAGAGCACCGTCAGGGCGACGAAGGCCTGGAAGTAGGTGAGGAACGGCAGCAGGTCGGGCGAGAGGAAGATCGCCGCGGCTGCCGGGGGGTACTGCCACATGATGTCGTTGTGCGGCATCGTCCACGTGACGAGGACGTTGTACCAGTTGTGGTAGGTCGCGGTGATCTCGACTCGGACGACGTTCGAACTGTAGAAGTCGTTGACGAGCATCCAGAGCATCGCGGCCCGACTGGCCAGCCAGAAGCCCGCGATGCCCAGAAGGGCGCCGCGTCCTCGCATGGCTGCTTCGAAGGATCCCCGCCGGTCACGCGTGGCGGGCGCCGCCGTCGCAGATGCGGTGGGGTTGGTCGGAGGGCTGCTGGTCGTGGTCATCGGCGCGAAGTCTACCCAGTCATTTATTCCACTTACTTGACTGTGCCCCAACAAAAGGGTTACGGGGACCACCGCCCAGGTCAGCCCCCGCACCCCCAATTCCCTTACGCGTGCGGCCGTCCCATGGCCCGGTACGTCCCCTTCTTGACGCGCCGCTCGCGCGGCTCGGCCCTGGCGGGCCTCCCCGGCTTCGCGTCGCTGCGCCGGACTCCGTCCGTCGGGGGCCGGGCGGGGCTACGCGTGCGGCCGTCCCATGGCGCGGTACGTCCAGCCGGCCGCGCGCCAGAGTTCGGGGTCGAGGGCGTTCCGCCCGTCCAGGATCAGCCGGTCGGTGACGGTCTCGCCGAGTGCCGCCGGGTCGAGGTCGCGGAACTCGCGCCACTCGGTGAGGTGCAGGACGACCTCCGCGCCGCGGGCCGCCTCCAGCGCGGAGTCGGCGTACCCCAGGGTGGGGAAGACGCGGCGGGCGTTGTCCATGCCCTTGGGGTCGTAGACGGTGACCTGGCCGCCCTGGAGGTGGATCTGCCCGGCCACGTTCAGCGCGGGCGAGTCGCGGACGTCGTCGGAGTCCGGCTTGAAGGTGGCACCGAGCACGGCGACCCGCTTGCCGAGGAAGGACCCGCCCACGGCATCCCGCGCCAGCTCCACCATGTGCCCGCGGCGCCGCATGTTGATCGAGTCGACCTCCCGAAGGAAGGTCAGCGCCTGGTCCGCGCCCAGCTCGCCCGCCCGCGCCATGAACGCCCGGATGTCCTTCGGCAGGCAGCCGCCGCCGAAGCCGATCCCGGCCCGCAGGAACTTCTTGCCGATCCGCTCGTCGTGGCCGATGGCCTCCGCCAGCTTGACCACGTCGCCGCCCGCGGCCTCGCACACCTCCGCCATCGCGTTGATGAAGGAGATCTTGGTGGCGAGGAAGGAGTTCGCGGCGGTCTTCACCAGCTCGGCGGTCGGGAAGTCGGTGACCACCAGCGGGGTCCCCTCCGACATCGGGGTCTCGTACACCTCGCGCAGCAGCTTCTCGCCGCGCTCGCCCTGTACGCCGATCACGATCCGGTCGGGGTGCAGGGTGTCCCGCACCGCGAAGCCCTCCCGCAGGAACTCCGGGTTCCAGGCCAGCTCCACGTCCGCGCCCGCCGGGGCCAGCTCCGCGAGCTTCGCCGCCAGCCGCTGCGCCGAGCCCACCGGCACGGTGGACTTGCCGACGACCAGCACCGGCCGCGTCAGGTGCGGGGCCAGGGACTCCATCGCCGCGTCCACGTACGACATGTCACACGCGTACTCGCCGTGCTTCTGCGGGGTGTTCACGCACACGAAGTGGACGTCGCCGAACTCCCCGACCTCCTCCCAGGAGGTGGTGAACCGCAGCCGCCCGGTCGAGCCCGGCAGCCCGGCCACGTGCGAGGCGAGCAGTTCCTCCAGCCCCGGCTCGTACATGGGGACCCGCCCCGACGCGAGCAGCTCGATCTTCTCCGGGACCACGTCCAGCCCGAGCACCTCGAAGCCCAGCTCGGCCATCGCGGCGGCGTGCGTCGCGCCGAGGTAGCCGGTGCCGATCACAGTGATCTTGAGGGGGGCCATGGGTGCTCCAGAGGTGCGGGGCCGTTTGCGGCCACCGAGCATAGTCGCGCCCCTGGCGGGGGACGTTCTCCGGCGGGATCCGCTGTCACGCAGCTCACGTACGCCGTACATATCGCTGCCGGTGGCCGGACACTAAGCTTTGGGTTACTTAACGGTAGTTAGCATCACGCATCATCACTGGGGAGTGAGAGATCTTGGCGGGTTCTGCCGACTTCGACCTGTACCGCCCGGCCGAGGAGCACGACATGCTCCGCGAGTCCGTCCGCTCGCTCGCCGAGGCGAAGATCCTGCCGTTCGCGGCCGCGGTCGACGAGGAGTCCCGCTTCCCGCAGGAGGCCCTCGACGCCCTGGTCGCCAGCGACCTGCACGCCGTCCACGTGCCCGAGACCTACGGCGGCGCGGGCGCCGACGCCCTCGCCACGGTGATCGTGATCGAAGAGGTGGCCCGCGTCTGCGCCTCCTCCTCCCTCATCCCCGCCGTGAACAAGCTCGGCTCGCTCCCGGTGATCCTGTCCGGCTCCGAGGAGCTCAAGGCCAAGTACCTCGGCCCGCTGGCCAAGGGCGACGCGATGTTCTCGTACGCGCTCTCCGAGCCGGACGCGGGCTCCGACGCCGCCGGCATGAAGACCCGCGCGGTGCGCGACGGCGACTTCTGGGTCCTCAACGGCGTCAAGCGCTGGATCACCAACGCGGGCGTCAGCGACTACTACACGGTCATGGCCGTCACCGACCCGGAGAAGCGCTCCAAGGGCATCTCGGCCTTCGTCGTCGAGAAGTCGGACGAGGGCGTCTCCTTCGGCGCCCCGGAGAAGAAGCTCGGCATCAAGGGCTCCCCGACGCGCGAGGTCTACCTCGACAACGTCCGCATCCCCGCCGACCGCATGATCGGCGCCGAGGGCACCGGATTCGCCACCGCGATGAAGACCCTCGACCACACCCGCATCACCATCGCGGCCCAGGCCCTCGGCATCGCCCAGGGCGCCCTCGACTACGCCAAGGGCTACGTCCAGGAGCGCAAGCAGTTCGGCAAGCCGATCGGCGACTTCCAGGGCGTGCAGTTCATGCTCGCGGACATGGCCATGAAGATCGAGGCCGCCCGCCAGCTGACGTACGCGGCCGCGGCCAAGTCCGAGCGCGTCGACGCCGACCTCACCTTCTTCGGCGCCGCGGCCAAGTGCTTCGCCTCCGACGTCGCCATGGAGGTCACCACGGACGCCGTCCAGCTCCTCGGCGGCTACGGCTACACGCGCGACTACCCGGTGGAGCGCATGATGCGCGACGCGAAGATCACGCAGATCTACGAAGGCACGAACCAGGTCCAGCGCATCGTCATGGCGAGGAACCTGCCGTAACGGGCGTTCCCGACCCGCACGGACGACACGAGGCCCCCGGCACCCCGCCGGGGGCCTTGCTGTCGGCTGGGTCACGCCGTCGGGCCGTCAGGCCCGGCCGCAGGGGCAAGGGTTCGTAACGGGTTGCCGACAGGTTCGGAACGGCTGGTCGTCAACCGGGTGGGGCGGGGCACCCTTCCGTGCCGGGATCGTTCGCGGCGGGTTCGGGGGCCGGATGCGGGCCGTAGCGGGCGCTCCCGTTGGACGCAAGGCTCTGACCAGCGGTGATGGGGAAGGCGGCGCGCGGAGGGTCGTGGTGCGGGCCCTGTATAGGGGACAGCCGCGTACGACGTGGTCCGATGTGCCGCAATCCGCCCGTCTCCGCGCGGGCACCCGCCCGTAACCGGAACGTGGCCGCGGGCGGCCCCGGCGGACCCGCCTCCGGCCTTCGCACGTCCCCGGATGGGCTAAATTTGAACCTTCGTACGCCCGAACCGGTTGGGGAGAAAACAATGACGGAAGCGATCCTGCTGGTTGGCGGGCAGGGGACGCGACTGCGCCCCGTGACGGTGAACACCCCCAAGCCGATGGTTCCGGCGGCCGGAGTTCCCTTCCTCGCCCACCAGATAGCCAGGGCCGCCGCCGCCGGTGTCACCCACATCGTGATGGCCACCTGCTACCTCGCCGAGGTCTTCGAGCCCTACTTCGGCGACGGCTCCGACTTCGGCATCACCCTCGAGTACGTCGTCGAGGACGAGCCCCTGGGCACCGGCGGCGCCATCCGCAACGCGGCGCAGCGCCTGACCGGCGGCCCGGACGCGCCCGTCCTCGTCTTCAACGGCGACATCCTCACCGGCCTGGACATCGCCGGCCTGGTCGAGTCCCACCAGGCGGCCGACGCCGACGTCTCCCTGCACCTCGTGCGGGTCGAAGACCCGCGCGCCTTCGGCCTGGTGCCCACCGACTCCGAGGGGCGGGTGCTGGCCTTCACCGAGAAGCCGCAGACCCCCGAGGAGATCATCACCGACCAGATCAACGCCGGCTGCTACGTCTTCCGCCGCAGCGTGATCGACTCCATTCCGGCCGGCCGATCGGTATCCGTCGAGCGCGAGACCTTCCCCGGTCTGCTCGACTCCGGCGCCAAGCTGCACGGCGTCACCGAGGACACGTACTGGCTGGACCTCGGCAAGCCCGAGTCCTTCGTGCAGGCCTCCGCCGACCTCGTGCGCGGCGTCGTGGCCTCCCCGGCCGTTCCCGGCCCCCGCGGCGAGGCCCTGGTGCTCCCGGGTGCCGTGGTGGCGGACGGAGCCAAGCTGTCGGGCGGTACGGTGGTGGGTGCCGGCGCCCGGATCGAATCGGGTGCGGTCGTCCAGGGCTCGATCGTGCTGGACGGTGCGACCCTCGGCCCGGACACGGTGGTGAGCTCCAGCCTCATCGGCGCCGGCGCCTCGGTGGGTTCGCGCACGGTGGTGAACGGCGCGGTCATCGGTGACGGTGCCGTGGTAGGAGCCGACAACGAACTTCGCGCGGGGATGCGGGTGTGGTGCGAGGCCGAACTGCCCGCCGCCGCCGTCCGCTTCTCCTCCGACCGGTGACCAACTTCAGTGAGGCACAACCTGTGATAGGCGAGCAGCAGACTCCCCGCACGACCGACGTCGCAACCACGAAGCTCCCCGACACCTGGGCGCACACGCCGCTCACCGTGGTCATGCCCACGTACAACGAGGCGGGCAACCTGCCGGGCATGGTGGAGCTGCTGATGGGTCTCGACCAGCCTGGCCTGCGCCTGCTGATCGTCGACGACTCCTCGCCCGACGGCACCGGCAAGATCGCCGACGAGCTCGCCGAGGGCTTCGTCACCGAGGACGGCAAGCCGCGCATGTCGGTCCTGCACCGCACCGCGAAGGACGGCCTCGGCCGCGCCTACGCGGCCGGCATGGCCAAGGCCGTCGAGGACGGTGCCGAGTACGTGCTCCAGATGGACGCGGACGGCTCCCACCCGGCCGGCAAGATCGCCGAGATGCTGGGCGTCGCCCGTTCCACCGGCGCCGGTCTCGTCGTCGGCTCCCGCTACGTGCCGGGCGGCACCCTCTCCGACGCCTGGGGCGCGCACCGCAAGCTGCTCTCCCGCTGGGCGAACGCGTACGCGAGCACCATCCTCGGCACCCGCGTCCGCGACATCACGGGCGGCTTCAACCTGTGGAGCGCCGACGCGCTGAAGGCGATCGACCTCGCGTCGATCGGCAGCGCCGGCTACAGCTTCCAGGTGGAGATGAAGTTCAAGGCCCTGCGCCGCAACTTCCAGGTGATGGAGGTCCCGATCCACTTCGAGGACCGCACCGTCGGCGAGTCCAAGATGAACCTGGCCGTCCAGCTGGAGTCCATCGCCATGCCGTGGAAGCTCCGCGCCCGCGCCGGCAAGTAATCACGCGTACGTACGGAGAAGAGGGGCACCCCCCGGGGGGTGCCC
>NZ_JBHWBP010000164.1:0-15714 GCF_042735575.1 Streptomyces sp. NPDC059564
ACCTCCGCCAGACGCCGGATGGCGACATCCAGCTTCTCCTGGTCACCCTTTGACCTGGGTTCAATGGTGACTTCGATGAGAACCACAGGTGGGATGTCTGTACGCCTCATGGCGCCCTCGACGTCTAGGGAAGAGCCGACACCGATCCCTGCCCATTTTCGCTCCGGGGTGCGAGCTCCGCATTCCGAGTGGGCACGGACGATCACGACGACTCGACACGTGCCCACCGCGCTGCCCGACTCCGGTTACTCGCGAGGAAACACAGCCTTTGGCTATGGTGAGCGCCCTCGGTCGAGATTCCTTCGGATCCCATGATCAACCACGGGTCCGATGTGTCGATCGAAGGATGTCCTGCCAATCCAGGACGTGTATGCATGCAGAGCGACGTGGTGTCGGCAACACCGCCCGGCGTCGGCTCAGTGCGAGCCGGCCTGCCCTCGTCCTGTCATCCAGGGCTGGAGGGCGGCGGTTTTCTCATTCACCTACCTCTCGCGAAGGCAAGGCAGAGATGGCAAGAGTTCCCAGACAGTCCTCCCGGCAGAAGACCCACCCTGTCGACGAGTTGCTCCCGATCCCCCAACTCGCCCTGTACGGCTTCCAGCACGTGCTCGCGTTCTACGCTGCGGCGGTCATCGTCCCGGTCCTGCTCGGAAACGCGCTCGGACTCAGCCGCCAGGAGCTCGTCCACCTCGTCAACGCGGACCTCCTGACCTGCGGCGTGGCCTCGATCATCCAGGCTCTGGGAGTCTGGAAGGTCGGCGCCAGGCTGCCCCTGGTCCAAGGCGTGACCTTCACCGCGGTCTCACCCATGATCGCCATCGGGATGGGAGCGGGCGGCGGTACCGCCGGGCTGCTCGTCGTCTACGGAGCGGTGATCACGGCGGGCATGGCCACGTTCGCGCTGGCACCGCTCTTCAGCAAGCTGGTGAAGTACTTCCCGCCGGTCGTCATCGGCACGATCCTCACCATCATCGGCATCACCCTGATACCGGTGGCCCTCCAGGACGCGGCCGGCGGCGCGCACCTCATCGGCACGCCCGCGTACGGGGCTCCGAAGAGCCTCGCGTACGCGCTGGGCACCCTGCTCTTCATCCTGGCCCTGGTCCGGGTCGGCAAGCCGCTCCTCAGCAGCCTCGCCGTCCTGCTCGGGCTCGCGGCAGGCACGACGGCCGCGTGGCTCTTCGGGGACGTCGATTTGGGCGTGGTGGAGCAGGCCGACTGGTTCGGGGTCACCACGCCGTTCCACTACGGCATGCCGCGGTTCGAGCTGTTCCCGATCGTCGCGATGCTCGTCGTCATGCTGATCACGATGGTGGAGACCACGGGCGACGTGTACGCCATCGGGGAGATCACCCGCAGGAAGGTCGACGCCGACACGGTCGCGCGGGCCCTGCGCGCCGACGGCGTGGCGACGGTCCTCGGCGGCATCCTCAACTCGTTCCCGTACGTGGCGTTCGCGGAGAACATCGGCCTCGTCCGCATGTCCAAGATCATGAGCCGCTACGTGGTGGTGGCGGCCGGAGTGCTCATGGTCGTACTCGGGCTGCTGCCGAAGGCCGGCAGCCTGGTGGCCTCGGTCCCCCACCCGGTACTCGGCGGGGCGGCGGTCTCCATGTTCGGCATCGTCGCCGCGGTCGGCGTGCAGATCCTGGGGAAGGCCGATCTGCGCGAGGAGCGCAACACCCTGATCCTGGCGGTCAGTCTCGGCGCGGCGCTGCTGCCGACCACGGTCGCGCCGTTCTTCGACCGGATGCCGGACAGCGTCCGGGCCGTACTGGGCAGCGGGATCACGCTGGGCGCCCTCACCGCCATCGCCCTGAACCTGCTCTTCAACGTCTTCACCAGCCGCAGCACGATGGAGATCGACTGGGACGACATCGAGGACAGCGGGCCCGCCGGTCCGGGCATCGGAGCACTCGCCCACTGACCCGTTGACGAGCCGGCCGCGCAGCGGGCCGGGGCGGATTCCCTACCCGTTCCGGCCCGCTGCCGCGGCGCGCGCCGCGGTACCGCGCATCAGCCGCCCGCCGCCGGGTACGGCGACGCCTCGGCCTCTTCGCCGATCAACTCCCAGAAGTGGTCGACCAGGCGGCGCAGATACGCCGCGCGTTCCGCCGCGATCTCCTTGAGCCTGGAGTCGTCATTGCGGGCGACCAGGTGCCCCATGTACCGCTCGGAGAACCCGGAGAACTCCGTGTGCATCGTTCGCAGCGCATCGCCCACGCTCGTCGCGTCCACGGCGACGATCTCCACCACCGGATCGACATGAACCTTCCACCGCCCGGCGATAGCCGACCGCAGATGCTCCTCCAACTCGTCGACCCGGCCCATGATTCCGGTCAGTGTGCGCAAGGACAGCCCCAGGGCCTCCACCAGGACCCTCGTCTGCCGCGCGTCGCCGTGCCATCGCCGCGCCGACTCGGCCGCGCGGTACTCGGACGGGTCCATGCCCAGGTGGTACGCCAGCCGCTCCACGCTGAGCCGGCGGGCCAGCCGGAACTCGGTCAGCGTCCTCGGCCCGGTCCCCATGAGGGTGACCGGGTCGCACCACAGCGCATCGGCCAGCGCGAAGAGGTGCTGGTCGGACGGCACATGGGAGCCCTGCTCCCACGCCAGGACCAGCTCGGGGTGGACCGGAGTGCCGCAGGACGCCATGGAGGCGGCCACCTGGGGCACGGTCAGACCCATGCGGGCTCGCGCGGATCTGCCCTCTGCGGGGGAAAACGGAGTGCTGTACACGTACAAGACACCTCGCAACAACCCTCGGACGCTCCGCGCTCGAGGGGAAACGGAATGATGGATGAACACCAAGCGCGGGCACACTAACAGATGTTCGAAAGGCCGAAACCGGCCCTACTCCTTCAATTCGAAGGTGCTGCGGGGCTGCGGGGCTGCAGGTAGACAGAGAAAGGCCCGGCCGGCAAAACCAGCCCGGCCGGGCCTTCCTACGACAACGCCGCTGATACAGCGGCGCCCGCTCAAGGAGCGAAGGCTCAGGCGGGGGTGATGTTCTCCGCCTGGGGGCCCTTCTGGCCCTGGGTGACGTCGAAGTTCACCTTCTGGCCCTCCTGAAGCTCGCGGAAGCCCTGGGCGGCGATGTTCGAGTAGTGGGCGAAGACGTCAGGGCCGCCGCCGTCCTGCTCGATGAAGCCGAAGCCCTTTTCCGAGTTGAACCACTTGACGGTTCCGCTGGCCATGTGTCCTCCAAGGGACTCGAAACCGGTTCCGCACCATGCGGAAGCCGGAGGTGATCGCCCTGGTCCTCAGAGACTGTGAACAGCAAAACCGCCCGCGAACCTGCGCTCACGGGCGACCGGTACTTCGGAACCATGACAGCTGGCGCTGACGCTACACGGACAGTCCCGCTCGCACCATGAGAACCCTCTTCGCACACCGTATTCCTTGAGTCCTGTCTCCGACGCTTCGTGAGCCGGCGACAAGCTCAGTGACCCTCGACAGGCCGGCAGCGACGCACGTAGTAGCCGTGGGTGAGCGCCAGCAGCATCGGGCCCCACAGCATCCCCGGTGCGACACACACCATCGCCAGAGCCTCCCACCACCCGCTGGAGTACCCGAGACCGTGGAACCCGGGGACGTGCAGCCAGGAGAGCAGCACGCTTCCCCACAGCGCGGTCAAGACCAGGCCGCCGAGTGTGGCGGGGACTATCGCCACGAACGGCGGAACGCGCTTCCCCCCTATCACCGGCAGCCAGACGGGCGCGACCTCGCCCCATCCCCGCACCAGGCCGAGACCGAGCAACGCCAACGCCTCCGACAGCACACTGAGCCCGAAGACGTAGGGCACCGCCCACCACACCCAGGCCGGCGCGTTCGGATCGATCAGCCCCATGTCGAAGTCGAAGGCGAACGGCAACCGCCACAGACACTGGGGCAGCAGAACCCAAGGGATCGCACGGGCGGTGATGACCGCCCATCTCGGGACGGACCGCTCCGTATCGTATGAAGTCGCGGTTGGGCGAACGCGAACCGTGTTGATGGGCATGCGCCTACCGTCTTCGATCGTCGACGGCGAGTCGTCAGCCGGGGAGGTGATGCCGCTCCCCCATGAGGGGGAGCGAGCCGCCCGCTCAGGGCGCGGCCACGCAGCGGAATCCCACGTGGCCCGTACTGCTGTCCTCGGTGTTCCCCGTGCGGGCCGCGGTGCGGTACCGGTTGCAGTACGAGTCGTGGCACAGGTACGAGCCCCCGCGCATCGCCCGCGTACCGCTGCCGGGGGCGAACTCGTCGGCCGTCCACTCCCACACGTTGCCGACGGTGTTGTACAGCCCGTACCCGTTGGGCTCGTACGCGTCCACCGGCGCCGCGCCCAGGTGGCCGTCCTCCTCCGTGTTGACCAGCGGAAACTCGCCCTGCCAGATGTTGCAGCGCCAGACCCCGCCGGGGGCCAGGACGTCGCCCCACGGGTAGCGCGCCTGGTCGAGCCCGCCGCGCGCCGCGTACTCCCACTCCGCCTCGGTCGGCAGCCGCTTTCCGGCCCAGGCGGCGTACGCGGTCGCGTCCTGCCACGCCACGTGGACCACCGGATGCCCGGGCTCGGGCACGGAACCGGGACCGTACGGGCTGCGCCACGAGGCGCCCTCGACCGCCCGCCACCACGGAGTACCCCGCGGGGCGGGTGAGGCGAGGACGAGCTCCGGCTCGATCAGCCCCGCGAAGACGTACGACCAGCCGGCGGCCTCCGCGACCGTGAGGTATCCCGTCTGCTCCACGAAACGGCCGAACTCGGTGTTGTCGACGGCGTGGACGTCGATGCGGAAGGGGGCGACCGTCACCTCGCGGACCGGCCCCTCGCCGTCGAGCGGGTTCGCGGTGCCGTCCTCGTTGCCCATCCGGAACGTGCCGCCGGGCAGCGCCACCATCTCGGTGGTCGCTCGGACGTGGGACGCCGGCAGCACCGCCGACGGTCCCCGCGACCTCCGGCCGGCGGCAGGCGGCGCGTGACGAGGGGCACAGCACGCCCCACCGTGCCCGTCGGCGCTCAGCCCCACCCTGCCCTCGGCCCCGGCCCCGGCAATCTCGATCGGCACAGCCCTCCCCACCTCTCCCAACGGCTCTGACGTGGCCAATGTCGCCCGCCTGCCGCTCCGAGAGAACCGCGCCGGGCTCCCTGTCACACGATCTTCATACGCCGTGCATGGCCCGGGAGCCCGCCGCACGCTCATCATCGGCTGCACGCCCATGACCGGTCCGCGGTGCGCACAGCGCAGCAGCTTCAAGGAGTTCCCCGATGTCAAGCCGCCGTCACTTCCTGGCCGGTTCGGCCGCCGCGCTCGGCTTGACGGCCCTGCCCGCAGCCGCCTCGGCCACACCCGCGGCGGCTCGGACGACGCAGGCGGCGGTACAGACGCCGACTCCCACGCGCTCGCCGAACCTCATCGTCGTCCTGGCCGACGACCTCGGCTACGGCGAACTCGGCGCGTACGGACAGAAGCTGATCACCACCCCACGTCTGGACGGGCTGGCCACCGAGGGGCTGCGCTTCACCGACGCGTACTCGACCGCGGCCGTCTGCGCGCCGTCGCGCTGCTCCCTTCTCACCGGACTGCACACCGGCCACTCCACGGTGCGCGCGAACCCCTCCGCCGCCCAGGGCTCGCTCACCGCGACCGACACCACCTTCGCCCAGGTTCTGAAGGCCCGCGGCTACCGGACCGCCGTCATCGGCAAATGGGGCTTCGGTCCGGAAGCGGCCGACCAGGACAGCCACCCGGCCGCCCGCGGCTTCGAGGAGTTCTACGGCTACATCGACCACGGCCACGCGCACCAGTACTACCCCGAGTACCTCTGGCACAACGGGGCCAAGGAGCCCATCCCCGCCAACGCGGGTGGCACGAAGGCGGTTTACGCCCCCGACCTGATCGAACAGCATGCCCTGGAGTTCATCGGCACGCACAAGGACGAGCCGTTCCTGCTGTTCCTGACGCCGAACGTGCCACACGCCCCCAGTGACGTGCCCGACACCAGCGCGTACGCCGCCCAGAGCTGGACGGCCGCGAACAAGGGCCATGCGGCGCAGGTCAGTTACTTCGACGCACTGGTCGGCAAGGTCGTGGACCGGCTGCGCGCGCTGGGCCTGGAGGACGACACGGTCCTGCTGGTCACCAGCGACAACGGGCCGCACGAGGAGGGCGGCGTCAACCCGGACCTCTTCGACGCCAACGGCCCCCTGCGCGGCTACAAGCGCAACCTGTACGAGGGCGGGGTGCGCGTCCCGCTCATCGCCTGGGGTCCGGGCCGCGTCGCACGGGGCACCAGCGACCGCCCCACCCCGCTCACCGACATCCTTCCCACCCTCGCCGAACTCGGCGGCGCCCCGGCACCCTCCGACGTGGACGGCCTCTCGGCCGCCCCGCTGCTGGCCGGAAGCCCCGACGCGGCCCGCCACGGCCACCTCTACTGGTTCCGTGACGAGCTGGGTGTCACCAGCCGGGCCAACGCACAGGACGCCCAGCGGGCCACGTGGCTGGCCGAAGCGGTGCGGCGGGACAACTGGAAGGCGGTGCGCTTCGCCCCCGAACGCAACCACACCCTCCCCGACGACAAGTGGCAGGTCGAGCTCTACGACCTGGCCGCCGACCTGGGGGAAACCCGCAACGTCCTCGACGCACACCCCTCGACGGCGGCCGCGCTGGTGGCGTTGATGCGCTCCTCTTGGCAGGACAGCTACCCCCGCAAGGCGTTCGGCGTGCGCCTGACTCTGCCTCAGATCGCCTTTCCAGGGCAGGCGTTCACCGTCACCGCGTCGCTCGCCAACGGCTCCGCCAAGGCCTGGTCCTCGGCGGCGCTCGCGCTGCGCGTCCCGGCCGGCTGGACGGTGACCGCGACCACGGCGACCACCGGCGGGCAACTCGCCGCCGGTGCCCAGCTCGACGCCACCTGGAAGGTCACCCCGCCCGCCGACGCGCCCGCCGGAACGGGCTGGAACCTCACGGCCGAGGGAACGGCACTGGCGCCGGGCGGGACGGTCACCTATCGCACGTCCGGTACGGTGCCGACGCCGCCGCCCGCGCCGACGAAGGACTCGTACCTCTCCGACCTGGAGTGGATCTCCGCCGGCAACGGGTGGGGCCCGGTCGAGCGGGACGCCTCCAACGGCAAAAACGCCGCGGGGGACGGCCCCCCGATCGCCTTCGGCGGTACGCAGTACGCCAAGGGCCTCGGCGTCCACGCCCCCAGTGACATCGCCTTCCACCTGGGTGCCGCGGGCAACCGCTTCACCGCCCTGGTCGGCATCGACGACTTCTCGGCGAAGCAGAGCCCGGCCGGCGCGACCCGCGCCAAGGTGTACGGCGACGACCGGCTGCTGCTGACCACCCCGACGCTCACGGCGGCCACCGGTCCGGTGGCGGTGGACGTGGACGTGCGGGGCGTGCGGGTCCTGCGGCTGGTGGTGGAGGACGCCAACAACAAGACCTCCTTCGACCACACGTCGTGGGCGCTGGCCCGCGTCACGGTGGTCTGAGCCGGCGCCCGGGTCCCGTCGTCAACGACACCGACGGGACTGGAGTCGCGTACGAGAACCCCCCGCACAAACTGGCCACCCGTTGTGGAATCGACCGACATCGGCTTGACCTGCGAACCTGCGGCAACGTAACTTCGACCGCACCGACCCACGGGCTACTGGAAGGAGGCGAAGCCGGATGTCGACCATCTCCGAAACGCTTCCCCTCGCTCACCAGACCGCCTGGGCTCCGGGTCGCGTAGCCCACGGCTGCTGAACAGCCCCCTCGCCGGAGTGCCCCATCGCGGCCCCGGCGGCTTCCGCATCTCTGTCACCCCTCACGGCACATCGCTGCGTGCCGATTTGTCGCGCTCCGCGTTATCGAGCTGCGCCACTGAAAGAGAAAGCACCTGAAATGGCGACTAGGACAGTCAGACCGACAATGCGCCGAAATGAGGACATGTCATGGTAGCGGCGCGGATCACGGTCAACGGGAGAGAAACACCGATTTCACCGGCCGCCCCCCACACCACGGCGCTGGATTTCCTGCGCGAGCGCGGCCTCACCGGCACCAAGGAGGGCTGCGCAGAGGGTGAATGCGGCGCCTGTTCGGTCCTGGTGGCCCGGCCCGGGGTGGACAAGCCCACCGACTGGGTGGCGGTCAACGCCTGCCTGGTCCCGGTCGCGGCGCTCGACGGTCAGGAGGTCATCACCTCCGAGGGTCTCGCCACCGTCGGCGAGTCCGGCACGCCCACCGCGCTGCACCCCGTACAGGAGGAGATGGCCGTCCGCGGCGGCTCCCAATGCGGTTACTGCACGCCGGGATTCATCTGCAGCATGGCCTCCGAGTACTACCGGCCCGACCGCTGCGCGCACCCGGACCCGGCCGACGGCAGCGACTCCGAGCACGGTCCGAACGGTTTCGATCTGCACGCGCTGAGCGGAAACCTGTGCCGCTGCACCGGATACCGCCCGATCCGCGATGCCGCGTTCGCCGTCGGTACGCCCGCCGAGGACGATCCCTTGGCGCAGCGTCGCGAGCAGTCCCCGCCCGCACCGGTCGCCACCGCATACATCCGGGACGACAGCGCGTTCCTGCGGCCGAGCACCTTGGCCGATGCCCTGCGGCTGCTGCGTGAGCGGCCCGACGCGGTGGTGGTCGCCGGAAGCACCGACTGGGGCGTGGAGGTGAACATCCGTTCCCGCCGGGCCGATTGTGTGGTCGCGGTCGACCGGCTGCCCGAACTGCGGGAGTTGAACGTCGCATCGGACAGCATCGAGATCGGGGCGGCGCAGACGCTCACGGAGATCGAACGCCGCCTCGACGGCCGAGTCCCGCTGCTGGCGGAGCTGTTCCCGCAGTTCGCGTCCCGGCTCATCCGCAACAGTGCGACCCTCGGCGGCAACCTGGGAACCGGCTCCCCCATCGGTGACAGCCCGCCGGTGCTGCTCGCGCTGGAGGCGTCGGTGGTGCTCGCCGGCGCCGACGGTCAGCGCGAGGTCCCCCTCTGCGACTACTTCACCGGCTACCGGCAGAGCGTGCGCCGTCCCGGCGAGCTGATCCGCGCCGTGCGCGTCCCGCTGCCGCTGTCGCCGGTCACGGCCTTCCACAAGATCGCCAAGCGGCGCTTCGACGACATCTCCAGTGTGGCGATCGCCTTCGCGCTCGACATCGAGGACGGGACCGTCCGCAAGGCACGCATCGGCCTGGGCGGCGTGGCCGCCACCCCGATCCGCGCCCTGGCCACCGAGGCGGCCCTGGAGGGCGAGCCGTGGACGGCGCAGACCGTCGAGGCCGCGGCCCGTGTGCTGCGGGGCGAGGGGACACCGATGAGCGATCATCGCGCCAGTGCCGTCTACCGTTCCGCGATGCTCGGCCAGAGCCTGCTGAAGCTGTACGCGCAAACCACCGAGGCGGTGTCGTCATGAGCCAGTTGTCCGAGCGTCCCGAAAAGCCCGTCGTCGGCGTTTCCATGCCGCACGAGAGCGCGAACCTGCACGTCACCGGCAGCGCGCTCTACACCGACGACCTGGTCCACCGCACCAAGGACGTACTGCACGCCTACCCGGTCCAGGTCATGAAGGCCCACGGCAGGATCGCCGCGCTGCGCACCGGGCCCGCGCTCGCCGTGCCCGGGGTGGTCCGCGTACTGACCGGCGAGGACGTGCCCGGCGTCAACGACGCCGGAATGAAGCACGACGAGCCGCTCTTCCCCGACGAGGTCATGTTCCACGGCCACGCGGTCGCCTGGGTGCTCGGCGAGACCCTGGAGGCGGCCCGGCTCGGCGCCGCGGCCGTCGAGGTGGAACTCGAAGAGCGGCCCTCCCTGGTCACGCTGTCGGAAGCGATCGCCGCGAACAGTTTCCACGGCGCCCGGCCCGTGATGCTGACCGGTGACGTCGACGCCGGATTCGACGACTCGGCGCACGTGTTCACCGGGGAGTTCCAGTTCTCCGATCAGGAGCACTTCTATCTCGAGACGCACGCGGCGCTGGCCCAAGTCGACGAGAACGGGCAGATGTTCGTCCAGAGCAGCACCCAGCATCCCTCGGAGACGCAGGAGATCGTCGCGCACGTGCTCGGCCTGCACAGCCACGAGGTGACCGTGCAGTGCCTGCGGATGGGTGGGGGCTTCGGCGGGAAGGAGATGCAGCCGCACGGGTTCGCGGCCGTCGCCGCGCTCGGCGCCATGCTGACCGGCCGTCCGGTCCGGGTGCGGCTCAACCGGACCCAGGACCTGACCATGTCCGGCAAGCGCCACGGGTTCCACGCCACGTGGAAGATCGGCTTCGACGCCGAGGGCCGCATCCAGGCCCTGGACGCCACCTTGACCGCGGACGGCGGCTGGAGCCTGGACCTGTCCGAGCCCGTGGTGGCCCGAGCGCTGTGCCACATCGACAACACCTACTGGATCCCCAACGCGCGCGTCGCCGGCCGCATCGCCAAGACCAACAAGGTCTCCAACACCGCCTTCCGCGGCTTCGGCGGACCGCAGGGCATGCTGGTGATCGAGGACATCATGGGCCGGTGCGCGCCACTGCTCGGCCTGGATCCGATGGAGCTGCGCGAACGCAACTTCTACCGGCAGGGCCAGTCCACGCCGTACGGACAGCCGGTCCCCCATCCCGAACGGATCTCCACCATCTGGCGGCAGGTCCAGGACGACGCCGGCATCGCCGGTCGCAAGCGCGAGATCGCGGCCTTCAACGCCGTGCACCCGAACACCAAGCGGGCGCTCGCGCTCACCGGGATCAAGTTCGGGATCTCGTTCAACCTGACCGCGTTCAACCAGGCCGGCGCGCTGGTGCTCGTCTACAAGGACGGCTCCGTCCTGATCAACCACGGCGGCACCGAGATGGGGCAGGGCCTGCATACCAAGATGCTGCAGGTGGCCGCGACCACGCTGGGCATCCCGCTGCACAAGGTGCGGCTGGCCCCGACGCGCACGGACAAGGTGCCCAACACCTCCGCCACCGCCGCCAGCGCCGGGGCGGACCTCAACGGCGCGGCGGTGAAGAACGCCTGCGAGCAGATCCGCGAGCGGCTGCTCCAGGTGGCGGGCACACAGCTGGGCGCGAACGCCTCGGACGTGCGCATCGTCGAGGGCGTCGCACGCGTCCTCGGCAACGACAAGGAACTGGCCTGGGACGATCTGGTGCGCACCGCGTACTTCCAGCGGGTCCAGTTGTCGGCGGCCGGCTTCTACCGGACCGAGGGCCTGCACTGGGACGCGAAGGCCTTCCAGGGCTCCCCGTTCAAGTACTTCTCCTACGGCGCCGCCGCGACCGAGGTGGAGGTGGACGGCTTCACGGGCGCGTACCGGATCCGGCGGGTGGACATCGTCCACGATGTCGGAGACAGCCTCTCCCCGATGATCGACATCGGTCAGGTCGAGGGCGGTTTCGTGCAGGGCGCGGGCTGGCTGACGCTGGAGGACCTGCGGTGGGACGCCGGCGACGGGCCGAACCGCGGCCGGCTGCTGACCCAGGCGGCGAGCACCTACAAGCTGCCGAGCTTCTCGGAGATGCCCGAGGAGTTCAACGTCAGGCTGATGGAGAACGCCACCGAGGAGGGCGCGGTCTACGGGTCCAAGGCGGTGGGCGAACCTCCGCTGATGCTGGCCTTCTCGGTGCGAGAAGCGTTGCGGCAGGCCGCCGCGGCGTTCGGGCCCGCCGGAGCCAGCGTGGAACTCGCCTCCCCCGCGACACCGGAGGCGGTGTACTGGGCGATCGAAGCGGCTCGCAGCGGCGGCGCGCGGCACGACGGTCACGCGCCCGTCGGCAGCGGGGCCCCCGCCGACGCCGGCACTTTGAGCCATGCCTGACATGAGCTGGGTGGCCGCGGTCGCGCGGTTGCGGGCACGCCGGGAACCCGGCGTGCTCGTGACCGTCGCGACCGTGCGCGGCCACGCGCCGCGCCGGGCCGGTGCCAAACTCGTCGTGGGACGGACCGAGACCTGGGGTTCGATCGGCGGCGGCAACATCGAGGCCGTCGCCATCGACCGGGCGCGCGAACTGAACGCGGCGGCCGATCCGGAGCCGGAGCTGATGGAATTCGCCCTCAACGACAAGGTCACCGGCCGGCACGGCGTGCAGTGCTGCGGCGGAGCCGTCTGCGTACTGCTCGAACCCCTGCCGGTGGTCCAGGCGGTGGCGGTCTTCGGCGTCGGGCACGTCGGACTGGAACTGGCACGCATCCTGGCCCGCCACAACCTCGATCTGCACCTGATCGACACCCGACCCGACATGCTCACCGACGAACGGCTCGGAGTGCTCGCGGACGCGGTGGCGCAGATCCACGTGCACCACACCCCGCTGCTTCCGGAGGAGGTGCTCGCGGAGCTGCCACCCGGCACCCACGTCCTGATCATGACCCACGATCACGCCGAGGACGCCGCACTGTGCGACGCCGCCCTGCGCACCTTCGGTCTCGGCTCGATCGGGCTGATCGGCTCGTCCGCCAAATGGACGCGGTTCCGCCAGCGCCTGGCCACCGAGGGCGGCCACGACGCCGCCACCATCGACCGGATCAAGACCCCGATCGGACTGACCGGGATCACCGGCAAGGAACCCGCCACGATCGCGCTGAGCGTCGCGGCGGACCTGCTCCGGACCTTCGAGGAGGACCACCACTTGGCGGTGCTGAACACGCTCGCCGCAGTGCCCCGTTCCTGAGCCGCCCCCGGGGCCCGGGGCGGATCAGGTCTCGGATCAGTTGTCGGAATCTTCGAGGTCGCCGTCGGGGATCCAGGCGCCGTGGATGCCGCCGGTGACCCGGCGCGGGAGGTGGACCGTCGCGATCCGGTCGAGGCCCGAGGCGTCCAGGACCAGGAGCTGGGAGGCGTCCTGCTTGAGGTCGGAGACGACCGTGAGCAGGTACCCGTCGTCCTCGCGGGTGGCGCCGGCGGCGGGAACGAACACGGCCTCGCTGGGCAGGCGGGCGTCGCCGGCCTGGTGGATGCGTCGGGCGCCGGTGGTGCGGTCGTACTTGACGATGCCGTAGCCGCCGCGGCCGTCCTGGTCGGGGAAGGAGACCGCGTACTGGTAGCGGTGCTCGGCGCCGAGGAAGTCCTCGTTGAGGGTGGGGAATTCGATGGCGAGGTCGTCGATGATCTGCTCGTCGACGCCGCCGGCGACCAGGTCGATGACCCATCGGCGGTTGTACGAGCGGGCGTTGGGCTCGGTGCCGCGGCCGGGAGCGCCGACCCACCAGTTCCAGGACAGCTGGAAGCCCTCACGGTCCACGGTCGGCCCCTCCAGCACGATGCGGCCGCGGGTGTCCTCGTACGCGTTGGCGGCGTGCAGCATGTTGCCCGGCTCGATGGAGAACCAGCGGATCTTCGCCGCGCCTTCCGGGCCGCGGGGCATGACGCCGATCCGGGCCGGCTGCGCGTCGTTCCAGCCGTACGGGATGCCGGAGTGCTCGGCGGGGTCGAAGGTGACGGTGCCCTCGATGAAGACGACGTGGTTGCGGGTGACGGCGAAGTCGTGCTTGAGGGAGGCGGTCGCCCCCGGCACCTCGGCGCTGTGGGTGATCTGCCCCTTGGCATCGGCCACGTAGTACGTGAGGAAGGGCGGGAACGGTGAGGAGCCGAAGAAGTGCAGCTCGCCGGTGACCGGGTCGGTCTTCGGGTGCGCGGTCATCGCGCTGCGCAGTTTGCCGCCGAAGTCGTAGGCGCCGACCGTGTCGAGGTCCCTGGTGAGCTCGAAGGGGACGTTCGCCTCGCACAGGGCGAGGAGGCGTCCTGCGTGCTCGATGACGTGGGTGCCGGCGGTGCTGGCCGTCAGGTCCGGGCCGTGCTCGGTCATGTAGGGGGCGCCGTCCAGGGCGGGGGTGCGCACCCAGCGGTTGCGGTACCACTCGGCGCGGCCGTCGCGCAGGCGGATGCCGTGGACCATGCCGCTGCCCTTGAACCAGTGGGTGGGGGTGACACCGGGCTTGGGGTTGTGGCTGTTGCGGATCAGGCGGCCGGTCAGCTCCGGCGGCAGGTTGCCCTCGACGGTGAGCCCGGTGGCGGTGATCTCGTCGACGGCCGGGGCGTAGTGGCCGAGCAGGTAGGGCTTCGTGTCGGTGGTCATGGCAGGAACCTCGCTTCGTGTGACGGTGACGGTGACGGTGACGGATGGGAGATGTGGCGGGCTCGGTGGGTGGTGGCTGTCAGTCGGTCCGCTCGGTGCGGGTCTTGAGGGCGGCGAGCCAGGTGGTCGGGGAGTCGTGGAGGGCCTGGCCGAGCTCGGCGGCCGCGGCGTCGACGGGGGCGGTCTCGTCGATGGTGAACGTGGTTGCTCTTCCTCTCGGTTGACGTGCTGTCGGTTACGAACCCGGTCGGACGGGTCGGACGGGTAGGGCGGGTACGGCGGTCAGTGGCGGGCGCCGGTGGCGGGTTGCGGTCGCGGGCTCGGGTTTGCGTCGGAGGGGCCGCTCGCGGTGCGGCGGGTGAGGAGCAGGGCGAGCGCGGCGGTGGCCGCGAGGACGGCGGCGCAGATGCCGAAGGCGGTGCGGTAGCCGGCGGTGAGCGCCTCCAGTTGCGGCTGGTGGGCGGCCGCGTGGAGGGTGGTGGTGCCGGCGAGGGTGGCCAGGACGGCGAGGCCGATCGCGCCGCCGACCTGGCGGGTGGTGTTGACCAGCCCGCCGGCCAGCCCTGCGTCCTGACGGTCGACGCCCTCCACGGACAGGGCGGTGAGCTGGACGAAGGCGATGCTCAGGCCGAGACCGATGAGGATGCTGGGGCCGAGGACGTCGGCGAGGTAGCTGCCGTGGGCACTGATCCGGGACAGCCACAGCAGTCCGGCGGCCTCGGCCAGCAGGGCGCCGGTCACCGTGGCGGTGGCGCCGGCCCGGCGGGAGATCCGCGGGGCGAGAGCGGAGCCGAGCATGTTGGCCGCGGCGAGCGGGAGTTGACCCAGGCCGGTGACCAGCGGGCTGGAGCCGAGGACCTGCTGCTGGTAGAGCGGCAGGAAGAAGAACAGCGCGATCCATACCGAACCCAGCAGTGTCATCAGCACGTTGCCGAAGGTGACGCGACCGGCGCGGAACAGCCTCGGCGGCAGCAGCGGATTCGGGTGGCGGCGCTCGACCAGGAGGAACGCGACCGCCAGTACGGCTGTTACGGCGAAGGCGGCGAGGACGGCGGTGTCCGTCCAGCCCGAGCGGCGGGCCGTGGTCAGCCCCCACACCAGGGAGGTGAGCGAGAGGGTCACGGTGGCGGTGCCGAGCAGGTCGAACCGGCCGTTGCTGACGGGTCGCACCCCCGGCAGGGCGGCGGCGACGGAGGCCAGGACCAGGAGCGCGCCGATCGCGACGGCGTAGAAGATCCACGGCCAGCCCCATGCCTGCGTGAGGACACCGCCGAGGAGGACTCCGGCCGCGCCTCCGGCGCCGGAGACCGCACCCCACACCCCCAGGGCTCTGCCCCGGCCGGGGCCGGGCGGGAACAGCTCCATCACGAGGGCCAGCGCGGCCGGGGCGATGGCCGCGGCGCCCAGTCCCTGCATCGCTCGGGCCGCGATCAGCACGGCGGACGAGGTGGCCAGTCCCGCCGCCAGAGAGGAGGCGCCGAACACCGCGAGTCCCGCCAGCAGCATCCGGCGGCGGCCGAGCAGGTCCGCCGCCCTCCCGCCCGCCAGGAGCAGCGCGCCGAAGGCCAGGCCGTAGGCGTTGACCACCCACGTGGTGCCACTGTCCGACAGCCCGACGCCCGTGCGGATCTGGGGCAGGGCCACGTTCACGATCGAGGTGGCCAGCATGACGG